>DATFFV010000468.1:0-7349 GCA_035249885.1 Gammaproteobacteria bacterium
TCGGGTTCGCGCGCTCGTGGCGGCTCGTGGTCACGTAGTTACGCACGATCGTGTTGTCCTCGTGGCACGCGTACTCGGGCGTGAAGTAGTTCGGGTCGTGGCGCATCGGGTAGCGCACGGTGAACGGCCCCGTGAGGATGACCGGATCTTCCGTCGTGATCTCGTAAAGCCACGTCTCGTCGTTGAGACGCACGATGCGCTCCGTGGTCTTCATCTGGTCGCTGTGCGGGAACCGATTGCCCGGCGGCGAGCCGACAACGGCCAAATTGATGAGCGGCGGGCCTTCCTGATAGTTCGTCGTCTCGACGACGAGCGTGTTGCCTTCCCAGTGGCCGCGCGACTCGCCGAGCCACTGCTTGATCTCCGGCGGCAACGGCGCGCGGCCGTCGGTCGGAATGACACGGGCCTCGTGAATCATCTCGAGCTCGAAGATCACGTAGCCCGGCGCTTGGCGAATCGCGAAGCCGCCGTTGTAGCGATACGGCATCATCGACGACGGCATGCCGCGCGTGATGCAGCGGTCCCAGCTATCGAAATCTTGCGGGCCATCGAACGTGAGCGTCTCGCCGGGCAGCGCCCAGTCGCTCTTCGCGAGCAGCGCTCGCCGCTTGCCCTCGGGAGTCAGCGGCGGCAACAGCCCGTTGGCAGGGCTCACGATGAGGTTCGTCTGCCGCTGCGGAATGCTAGGGTCGGTCAGGCCCGTCAGCATCGCGCGGCCCAGGTTGCCCTGCTCGGCGAACTGCCGGCTCGCGTCGACGCGGTTGCGAAACGCCTCCATGCGTTGCGCGTACTCCTCCTCCGTGAGCCACTTCTTGTTCATGTCGCACGGCGCAGCCGGGGCCCCAACGCCGCCCGCGGGGCCCGTGACCGGGCCGGCCCCCGGAGGAAGCGCGGCGCGGTAGCTGTTGGCGCAGCGCTCGAGCGGCACGCCGGCCGCCTGCATCATGTTGAGCTGCGCCTGGATGTCGGGCTCGCCCCAGGGCGTCTTCGGGTGCTGCCAGCCGCGCGGGGTCTCGATGAAGTGGTTGGCCTCGCTCGGCGTGCCCCGAATGCGATCGTTGATCTGTGCATTGGCCGTCGTGGCCATCAAGGTGATCCCGGCGCCGAACACTGCGCAGCGCAAAGCGGTCGAGCTCGGATTCATGGGGTTCTCCTCAAGCCGGCGGCGTCGATCTGTTACGCGTTAAAGTACCCTGTCGCGCGGTGGGACGTCCATCGTGAGGTCATCCATGAAAGCGATCGTGTACTCCGAGTTCGGTCCGCCGGACGTCCTAAAGCTCGCGGAGATCGACAAGCCTTTGCCTAAGCCCAAGGAGGTCCTCGTCAGAGTCCGCGCAGCGTCGGCGAATCCGCTCGATTGGCACTTCATCCGCGGCGAGCCGCGTGCCATGCGCTTGATGGGCAAGCCGAACAACCGCGTGCCGGGCGCCGATTTCGCGGGGCAAGTCGAAGCCGTCGGCGCGGACGTCACGCAGTTTCGCGTCGGCGACGAGGTATTCGGCGGATGCAACGGCGCATTCGCGGAGTATGCGTGCGCCAACAGCGACAACCTTGCGCGGAAACCCAGAGCCCTGAGCTTCGAGCAGGCAGCGGCGATTCCGGTCGCAGGCTGCACTGCTCTAATGGCGGTGCGGGATAAAGGTGGCCTGCGGCCGGGACAGAGCGTCCTCGTCAACGGCGCCGCGGGCGGCGTCGGGACGTTCGCCGTGCAGATTGCGAAAGCGCTTGGAGCGAACGTTACGGGCGTGTGCAGCGCGCGGAATCGGGACCTCGTGCGCTCGCTCGGGGCCGATCGCGTCATCGATTACGCGGCCGAAGACTTCGCAGCCAGCGGGCGGCAGTACGACCTCGTGGTCCGCGTCGCGGGCAACCGTTCGCTCAAGGATCATCGGCGCGTGCTGACGCCCGACGGAACGCTCGTGCTCGTCGGCGGCGGTGTAGGCCGCGATATGGGCGGCCGCAGCCAAACGCTGGACACGCTGGGCGTGCTGGCGCTCGTGCTCGGGCGCGGCATCATCGCGCGGTTCTTGCGCCAGCGCATTCGCGTGTTCGTCGCCAAGATGCGCCCGAGCGACCTCACTTACCTCGGCGAGCTCTGCGAAACCGGCAAGGTCACGCCCGTCATCGAGCGTTCGTACGCGCTGGCCGATGCCGCCGAGGCGATCCGCCATATCGAGGCAGGCCACGCGCGCGGCAAGGTCGTCGTCACGACGTAGAAGTCGGGGTCGGCGGCAGCCTGATCGTGGCTGCCTCAGTAGCTGAGATAGATGGATGCGCCGTCCATGTCGAGAATGCCGATGGTGCGCGCGGGATACTGCGCCTCGCGAAGCACCAGCCATGGTGCCAACGGACCCACGCCCGCGCGCGCTTGGCGCGGCACGCACGTGCCGCTGCCGCGGCGCGCTTCGATGAGGCCCGACGCCGCGAGCTCGTCGTAGGCGGCCAACACCGTATTGCGTGAGACACCGAGTAACGGCGCGAGTACGCGCGTCGACGGCAGCCGCACGCCGTCCAACGCGCCGCGTCGAATCGCATCGGCAAGCTGGCGGGCGAGCTGTCGATAGACCGCAATCGGCGAGGCGCGGTCGAGCGCGATCGGCGGTACCATGAGGTTGCGTTGGCGGCTCACGATTGGCTCCTCGAAGTGGCTCTTTCCACTCGGCGCGCCGCGTCAGAGTATCCATTCCCGGGCATTCCAGCCAGGAGATCGCAACGATGTTCTCGAATGGCAACGTCACCGTCTATGTCTCGGACATGGACGCCGCGATTGGCTTTTTCACCAACGCTTTGGGATTCACGCTGACCAACCGCTTCGGGGGCCAATGGGCCACGATCCACGCCGGGCCGAGCTACTGGACCACCGAGGAGGTCGGCGCCGGCCTGATCGTCGGTCTGCACCCGCGGTCGGCGAAGGCTCCGAAGCCCGGCACCGTCGGCTCGATCGGTTTCGGCGTGGAAACATACGAGCCGCTCGAGACCGTGATCCCGGAGCTCACGAAGCGCGGCGTGCGCGTGACGGGCGAGATCATCCGTTTCGAGGCCGGCAACGCGGTCGCCTTCGAAGATGCGGACGGGCACGCAAGTTTCGTCCACGAGTTCCCGCCCTTCATGCTGGCGGAGAGCGATCTACAAGAACGCTCCAATGCCGCCGGCAAGACGCCGGCCGCCATGTTGTCGGGCGGTCTCGCGATCGTCTACGTCTCGAGCATGGACGACGCGGTCCGGTTCTACTCGAAAACGCTCGGCCTGAAGCTGACGAACCGTTTCGGCGACAACCTCGCGACGGTGGAGGCTGGGGACCTCGTAATCGCCATACATCCGCAAACCGAGAACACGCCGAAGCCCGGCACGAAGGGCTCGATCGTGCTCGGCCTCGTCGCCGACGGCTCCATCGATCGGGTTCTGTCGCGGCTCGCCGAGCTAGGGGTGCGTGCGGCGGGGAGCACGAATAGATCCGAGCTGCGCGGCTACGTGGAGATCCAGGATCCCGACGGCAACCCGATCTACATCTACGAGGAATCCGTCGCGGCGTACGCACCCGAGGCACGCGCGATGCTCGCGGCGTCGCGCTAGCGCCCGCACAGAGCCTCGAGAGATATTGCCGCGACCGCCCGCTATTCGGCTCGCAGCGCCGCCATCGGATCGATGCGCGTGGCGCGGCGCGCCGGCAGATAGCCGGCGAGCGCGCCCGTCACGATCAAGACGGCCGCAACGGCCACATACGTGACGGGGTCGAGCGCCGTCACGCCGAATAGCAGCGACTCCATGAGCCGCGTCAGTAGTGCCGCCCCGACCAACCCGAGCACGACACCCACCCCGACGAGCGCGAGCACGTGCCCGAGCATGAGGCGTTTGACTTGGCTCTGCTGCGCACCGAGCGCGATCCGAATACCGATCTCTCGCGTACGCTGGGTGAGCACGTAGCTCAAGACGCCGTAGATCCCGACGAGACCGAGCGCGAGCGCCATCGCGGCGGTGATACCGAGCAGCACGAGCGTCAGCGACGTGCGCGCCATCGACCGATCGTAGATATCGCCGAGCGTCACAACGCTGCCTAGCGGTAGATTGCCGTTAACGGACCAGACCGCTTGCTCGACTTCCCGCAGGAATGCTGGCGTGCCCGCACGCTCGCTGCGCACTACGAAGTGAGTGTTGCCGACCACGAACTGTGCGAGGGCCTCGTTCGAGACCAGGTAGATCGCATCCGGTGCGCTCTGCTCGACGCCGTGGAGGCGCAGATCGCCGGCGACACCGACGACCTCGATCCACGGCGACGTCGGCGTTCGGCGCAAGCGCTTGCCGATCGCGCCCGCCGGCGAGCCCCACTCGCGCTGCGCGAAGGTCTCCGAGATGACGGCGACTTGCTGCGTTCCGTAATGGTCGGCCCACGCGAGGTCGCGGCCCGCGACGATCGGCGTCCCCAAGGTCGAGAAATAGTCGGGCGACGCATAACGGAACACGGGGCCCAGCGGCGGCGCATCGGGCTTGTCCTCGAGCGAGAACGGCCCCGTAGGCCCCGGTTGACCGAGCATTTGGCGTGTCGAGAAGCCGACGGATTCGACGCCGGGAATCGCGGCCAGACGGTCGACAATGTCGTTCTGGAGCCGAGCCACTTGCCGGGCCGACGGGGCGACGGCCTGCGGAATCGAGATGCGGAACATCTGGATGTCCTGGGCCTCCGTGAAACCCGGATCGACGTCGCGCAACGACTGGAACGTGCGGATCATCAAGCCCGACGCAACCAGAAGCACGAGCGCGAGCGCGACTTGCGCGACGACGAGCACGTTGCGCGCGCGATGCCGTTCGCGGCTCGAGCTCATCATTCGTCCCATCCCGCCCAGCCTCTTCGCAGCGTGCACGCCCGCATACTTGATGACGGGGATCAAGCCGAACAACAACCCTACGGCGAGTGAGATCGCGGGCGTGAACGCGAGCACGGTGCGGTCGATCGTGACTATGAGCGCCGATGGCAAGTTGTCGCCGGCGACGGCAAGCAACAGCGGCAACGCCATCGTCGCTACGGCTAAGCCGACGACGCCGCCCATGAGCCCGAGCAGCAGACTCTCGGCGAGCAAGCCGCGCGCGATGCGCCCTCCCGCGGCACCCAACGCGGCGCGGATCGCGAGCTCCTGCCCGCGAATCTCCGTTCGCACGAGCTGCAAGTTTGCGACGTTGGCGCACGCGATGAGGAGCAGCAGCCCGATCGTCCCCATGAGCACCCACAGCACGTCGTCCAGATCGCCGACGATGTCGTCCTTGAGCGTGCGCAGGTTCGGACCGATCTGCATGGCGTCGACGGCTTCCCGCGTGAGGCCCGGCACGATCGGATGGCTGTCGAGGTATATCGGGATCATGCGCGCCACGTCGGCGGACGCCTGCTCGAGCGTCACGCCTTCCTTGAGCCTCGCGACGCCGCGCTCGCCGGTCGACGGGACGAACGGAACGCCGCCGAGCAGCAGGTCGGGCGTCACGACGTCGACGCGCTGCTGCGTGAACCGGAAGTCCGCCGGCAGCACGCCGATGATTTCGCGCGACCCGCCGCCCGCCAGCACCAAGGCCTGCCCGAGCACGTTCTCGGCGCCGCCGAACCGGCGCTGCCAGTAGCCGTACGAGAGAACGACGGTCGGAGCGGCGCCTCTCTGCCCTTCCGCTTCGGTGAACGTGCGGCCAAGAATCGGCTGCACACCGAGCGTCGCCAGCAGGTCGTACGTGCCCGCGAGCCCGGGCACCTCTTCGGGATCGCCGGCTCCGGTGACGCCGACCGTGCTCTCCACCCACAGCGCGACGGACTCGAACGTCGTGTTGTGCTCCTTGTAGGTGAGATAGAAGGCGGGCGACGCCGCGAGCTCGCCGGCCCCGGCGCCGGGCGCTTGGTGCTTGAGGGCAATGAGCCGGTCCGAATTCGGAAACGGCAGAGGCTTGAGCAGCACGCCGTTGACGACGCTGAAGATCGCGATCGTCGCGCCGATCGCGATTGCCAGCGTCAGCACTGTCGTCAGCGTGAATCCCGGCGCCCGGAACAGTCGGCGCAACGTTTGGCGCAGCTCGGCCATTGGCATCTCCCTCGGCGCGACGCGAGTATCGACCCATCTAGCAAGCGTCATGCCAAGCAAATAGTGTCCGCAACCCCGCGCGTTGCCGAGGCCTAACGCGGCGGGCCGGTCGCGCCTGGCCGAGGCTCATCCCGAAATCGTGCCTGGTATCTCGGTTTCGGGACGATCGGCGGAGCGCAATAAACGGTAGACTCCGTCACCACTTGACGATTCGTGAGATGGAACTTCCATTTCATTGACAAACCTTAGGAAAGCGGCGACATCGAAGTAACCCGGGGCTGGTAACGTTAGCCACCTTTTGCGAAGCGGTGCCACTGCCACCGCGAACTGAACGCCCCGGAGGGGGGCTTGAATGGCCGCCAATCGAACCGCGTCGAATGAAACTGCTACGGCTTCGGCCGCGCCCCTGCCCGGAAAAAAGCGAGGCCGTAAGCTCGCCGTGGCGGCGGTGGCGATCGCGGTGGCCGCGGGCGGTTACTTCTGGTACCGGTTGAGCAACCCTGCCGAACGCGACCGGCCGCTCACGGCGACCGTCGCCTACGGCAACGTCGAGAACACCATCGCGTCGGCCGGCAATCTCCAGCCGAGCAACACCGTACCCGTCGGCGCCCAGGTCTCGGGCCAGCTCCGCAAGCTGCACGTCGAAGTCGGCGACCAGGTCGAGGCCGGCCAGTTGCTCGGCGAGATCGACGCGCGCGTGCAGCGCAACAAAGTGGAATCGAGCAAGGCCAACATCGCGTCGGCCGAGGCGCAGATCGAAGCGCGGCGCTCGGCGCTCGAGCTCGCCAGAGCCAACGCGCAGCGCGTCGAGCGGCTTTACCGCGAGCGCGCCACGAGCCAGCAGGAATACGACTCGACGATGAACGCGCTGCGTTCCGCGGAGGCGAGCCTCATTCAGCAAGAGCAGTCGATCGTGCAGAGCCGCGCCACGCTCGCCACCGACGAGACGCAGCTCGAATACACGCAAATCTTCGCGCCGATCGACGGCACCGTCGTCTCGATCCCTCTGAAGGAAGGCACGACGCTCAACGCCACGCAGCAATCGCCGACCGTCATGTCGATCGCCGATCTCTCGACGATGACGGTCGAGACGCAGATCTCCGAGGCCGATATCGGCAAGGTCTACGTCGGCATGGACGTGTACTTCACGACGCTCGGCAGCGGCAGCCGGCGCTGGTTCAGCACCCTGCGGCAAGTCCTGCCCACCCCGACAGCGACGAACAACGTCGTGACGTACACGGGCTTGTTCGACGTCGAAAACTCGGACGGCGCGCTGCTGTCGGGCATGACGACGCA
>DATFFV010000469.1:0-10242 GCA_035249885.1 Gammaproteobacteria bacterium
GCCCCGCCGCGCCGCCGGCGACGACGAGGGCAACGACCAGGGCGGCACAGAAGGTGGCTAGTCGCATCGTAAGGCTACCGTTGGCTTTCGAGGTCGCGATAGACGGCCGCGATGAAATCGGCCGAGCTCCAGTCGTTGGTCTCGTAACGCAAATCGTAGTCGAGCGCTGGCTTGGCGGCCTGCACCTGCGCGAGCGTCATCCCTTGCCCAATGAGATCGGCGACGCGGGCCCGGACGATGACGAGCATGTCGCGGAACGAAACCACGTCGGCCTCATCGGCGACGCGGCCGTGCCCCGGGATTACGTACGTGCCGCCTTCCTGGAGGTACTTCGGCACGGCGATGTCGAGCATGAGGTTGAGCCCGCGAATGTAGCCGTCGACGCTGCCACCCGCGTCGCGATCGATGACGGGGTACCGCGTCGTGTCGAAGACGTCGCCCGCGACGAGCACGTCGGAGCCGCGGAAGTAAACGACGACGTCGCCATCCGTGTGCGCCGGCGTGTGATAGAGGAACACGGCTTCGCCGTTGAAGTAGAAGTCGCGGCCCGACTCGAAGAAGGTGTCGAGCGGCATCTCGGTGACCGGACGGTTCGCGACCGTCATGCGCGCGAGCACCTTCTCGTGCGAGATGATGGCCGCGGGATTGCCGTTCACCGTCATGCCGGCCTGCGACACGGTCTCGTTGCCGCCCGTGTGGTCGAGGTCGGCGTTGGTGTTGACGATCCAGCGAATCGGTGCGTCGGAGAGCTCGCGGATTGCGGCGAGCAACGCTTCGCGGCTCGCGGCCGCGCCCGTGTCGACGACGAGGACGCCGTCCTCGCCGACCTGCACGGCTACGTTCGCGCCGGCGCCAAGCAGCAGGTGCACGTTGCCCTGCACGTGCCACGACTCGATGGGTTGTTGCGCCTGCGAGCCGGCCGCGGTCAGTGCGGCGCCGACGACGAAAATGGCCACGCGTGCGCCCGGCTTCATCGGTTCATGAGCCGCTCGAGCGCGGGCTGATATTCGGGATAGAGCGTCGGCGCGCCGCCGAACACGGCCTCGAACGGCAGGCCGAAGAGCTTCGCGTAGTCCTGCATGAACGGATTGCGCCCCGGCAGGTAATGCGGCACGTCGTTCTTGTCCATCGGGACTTCCATGACGTACGTGCAGTTGTAGAGCCAATTCTGGTTGCCGCGCTCCATGAGCACGAATTCCTGGCTCAAGACGTACGGCTCGCTCAGGTACACGGGGTCCGTGATGATCATGACGTGCGAGAGCAGATTGCCGTGGCGAATGTAGTGCTCGACGAGCGTCGTGAGATCGCTGCTCGGGATGCCGCTACGGCGGTAGAACTCCTTCTTGATGTGCGTGGTTGTCACCGTGAGCGTGTCGCCGTGCCATTCGCCCGTCGAGAAGCCCATGTGCGTGTGCGGCACGTGCGCTGGGGGATGCGCGCGGCCGTCCATCCAGATCGTGCGCCACTGCATATACGTGCCGCTGAACTGCCGGTACGCGATGATTTCCTGCGTCGCCGGATCCTTCTCCTCCCAGATCCGAAATTGGATTGGGCCACGATAGATGTGCGCAACGTTGTATGGCTGGCACTGGTGCTCGAGCACCGCAACGCGCGTGACGTCGAACGCCTCGGCGTACTTGCGCGCCGCATCGTTGAGCGGCACGCCCGTGAAGTCTCCCTGCACGTCGCCGGGCACGCGGTCGGATTGATCCTCGTGATAGCGGCCCGTCCACTCGCCCACGAGACTGAGCTGCGCGCGCGCCGTACCGGGCGCGACCGCCGTCAACAGCGCAACGCCGACGACTAGGTATCGCACACGGGCCTAATTGAACGTTTCGCCGGGGTTTCGGCCCCACTCGAAGCCGTCGGAATTCCGGCGCAGGTACTGCATGCGCAAGCGATGGTCGCTCGGGTCGCGGCCCGGGTTGCCCGTGATCGAGACGACGTCGCCGACGCGCAGCGTCTGGTTCGTGACGCCTTGGCCCGCGAGCTGGCCCGCACCGCCCCACTCGACGGCCCAGCGATGCAGCTGACCGTTCTCGTCGGGCGCCTCGACGTGGACGAAGGAGTGTGGGTTGCGGAACATGAACTGCAGCAGCTTGCCCTCGATCTCCATCGTGCGATCCTCGAAATAGGTCGCCGTGAAGGAGTGATGGGCGGCGGCAACGCCCGCGAGCGCCGTGAGCACGGCTGCGGACACGATCAACGGCCAGCGGATACGCATGATCAGCTCCCCAAAACGAACGTCTCTCGAGGCCGGCGACAGGCGGCCCTCCCGGTCGAGACCGATTCTACCGGTCTTGCCGCTCTCGTGTTAAGCCGCGGCCACGCGGCACTCGTCGGTTTCCTGAGGAACCGCGGACGCAAAGGCGGCCCCGCGAGCGGCCCACGCCAGCCGCAGGCCAAAATAGCTGTGTAGGGCGGGACTTGCGGCGCTGAATGGATCATGGGCGTCACTCGCGGTTGCGCGCACCGGTGTCACAGACCCTGCGCACACTTCGCCGCAGTCCCGACTCCCTGGGCCGGGCGCCATCGGTGGGGAGGAGATCATGGCGAAGAACGCGCGTCCCGTACCCCTGAAGCTCATCGTCTGGTGCGTGCTTCTCGGCGGCCCGACCCCACCGGCTGCGGCGGGGGAAGCTCCGAGCTATGGCCAGTTGCCGCTGCACTTCGAGGCGAATCGCGGGCAGGCGCACGCGGACGTGCAGTTCCTCGCACGCGGCGCCGGCTACGGCGTCTATCTCACCGCGAGCCACGCGGTGCTCGCGCTGTCAGGTCAGATGCGTGCGCCGGCGACTGCGGTGCCGACGACGACGGCGTTGCGCCTCGTCATCGTCGGCGGCGATCCGGGCGCCGTCGTGACGGGGCGTGACGAGTTGCCCGGCAAAGCGAATTACGTCGTCGGCAAAGACCCCACCGCGTGGCAGCTCGGTGTCCCGACGTACGCACAGGTCCACTATCGCGACGTCTACCCGGGGATCGATCTCGTCTATTACGGCCGGCAGGGTGTGCTCGAGTATGACTTCATGCTGGCTCCGGGTGCCGACCCGACGCGGATCGCGCTGCGGTTCGACGGCGCAGAGCGCCTCGAGCTCGATGCGGAAGGCGATCTCGTCTTGCATACCGGCGCGGGCACCATTCGGCAAAAAAAGCCGGTCATCTATCAGGTGCTCGACGGAACGCGGCGCGAAATCGACGGCGGCTACGTGCTCGGCGGGCGACGCCGCGTGGGCTTCGCGGTGGCCGCCTACGACCGCAGTCAGCCGCTAGTCATCGATCCCGTCGTGTTGTCCTATGCGACGTTCATCGGCGGCAACGGCACCGATTACGGCGTCGGGATCGCGACCGACGCCGAGGGCAGCGTCTACACCGCGGGTCTCGCCGCATCCGTCGATTTTCCGACGACGAGCGGAGCCTTTCGGCCGACCTACGGCGGCTCCGGCGACGCCTTCGTGGCCAAGCTCGACCCGACCGGGTCGACGCTCGTCTACACGACCTTCCTCGGCGGCAGCGGTCACGAGCATGCCGAGCAGATTGCGGTCGACGGCTCGGGCAGCGTCTACGTGCTCGGGCACACGCGCTCGACGGACTTTCCGACGACGCCCGACGCCGTGCAAGTGCAATCCGGTGGGATGGACGACGTGTTCGTCGCCAAGCTCGACGCGTCCGGTGGCACGCTCGTCTACGCGACGTACCTCGGCGGCCGCGCGATCGACTTCGGCCTCGCGATTTCGCTCGATGCGAGCGGCCACGCGCATGCCACGGGCTATACCGAGTCGGTCAACTTCCCGGTGACCGAGGGCGCCGCGCGAGCGGTCGCCGGCGGCGCCAACGACGCTTTCGTGACGAAGTTGAATACCACGGGAACGGAGGCGATCTACTCGACCTACCTCGGCGGGGGCCGGCAAGACTACGGCCGTGGAGTCGCGATCGATCCGAGCGGTCACGCGTACGTGGCCGGCTCGACCGACTCGTTCGATTTCCCTACGACGCCGGGCGCCTACCGGTCGACGTTCGCGGGCGGCTGGGACGACCCGTTCGTGACCAAGCTGACTCCGGCCGGTGACGTCGTCTATTCGACTTATCTCGGCGGCAGCGACGATGACCGCGCGTCCGGCATCGCCGTGGACGCGAACGGCAATGCGTACGTCGTCGGCACGACCTTGTCACTCGACTTCGAGACGACGCTCGGGGCGTTCCAGCCGTTGTACGGCGGTGGCGCCTACGACGCCTACGCTCTGAAGCTCGACGCGGCCGGCGCCCGTCTCACCTACTCGACCTATCTCGGCGGTGTCGATCTCGACTACGGGCAGGGAATCGCGATCGATGGTCGCGGGAACGCTTATTTGACGGGGAACACGTTCTCGGCGAATTTCCCGACGACACAGGATGCGTTCCAGCGAACCTACGGTGGAAGCGGCGACGCCTTCTTCGCGCAACTCGATGCCACGGGTAGCGGGTTGATCTACTCGTCCTATCTCGGCAGGAGCGGGGAGGACTGGGGGACGAATATCGCGCTCGACGACTCGGCCAGCCCGGACGTGTACGTCGCGGGCTACACGAGCTCGCCAGACTTTGCGACGGCGAACGCATTCCAACCTACCTTCGGCGGCGGGTCGCTCGACGCCTTCGTCGCGAAGATCGGCCCCGCAACCGAGAGCACCAGCCGCTTCGAAGAAAGCGCGGTGGCCTATACCGGTTCGTGGCCAACCTACGGCTCCGAGACCGGAACCTTCAGCGGCGGCACGGTCCGAGCGTCCAATCAAACCGCGGCCACGGCGACGTTCTACTTCACGGGGACGGCCGTGACTTGGATCGGAACCAAGTGCAATGTCTGCGGCAGGGCGGCCGTATCGATCGACGGCGGTATCCCCACCGTCGTCGATACCTTCGGGCCGGCTGCACCGGGCAGCCTCACGTCCGAGCCGGTGTTCTCGGCTTCGGGTCTCGCGCCCGACGGTATCCACGCGCTCGCGATCTCGGTCATGGGCGCAGGCGGCACGTTGCCGGCCGGCGGCGCGTACGTTGCCGTCGATGCATTCGATGTGACGAGGTGAGCAGAAATTCCGGCGTACGGCGCGCGGCGGAAGCGCCGCTCCGTATCTCAACTCGCGATTCGACGAGATGATCGCTGCCGCCGCACGCGCACGGCCGCAGCCAGCCGTTCGAGCACAGCGACGGAAGCCGCCCAGTCGATGCAGGCATCCGTGATGCTCTGCCCGTAGACGAGAGGCTTGCCCGGCACGAGCTCCTGGCGCCCCGCGACGAGGTGGCTCTCGACCATGACGCCCACGATGCGCCTCTCGCCCGCCTCGAGCTGGGCCGCCACGTCGGCCACGACGAGCCGCTGGTTCTCGGGCCGTTTCGAGCTGTTCGCGTGGCTCGCGTCGATCATGAGGCGCGGTGGCAAGCCCGCCTGCTCGAGCAGCTTACACGCCGCGGCGACGTGCTCGGCGCCGTAGTTCGGTGTCTTGCCGCCGCGCAGGATCACGTGCCCGTCAGGGTTACCTGCCGTTGCCGCCACGGTCGCCTGGCCCTCTTTGGTCACGGCGAGAAAATGGTGCGGATGCGAGGCCGCGCCGACAGCATCGACGGCGATCTTGACGTTGCCGTCGGTGCCGTTCTTGAACCCGACGGGGCACGACAGGCCCGAGGCCAGCTCGCGATGCACCTGGCTCTCGGTCGTGCGCGCGCCGATCGCGCCCCACGCCACGAGATCGGAGATGTACTGCGGCGAGATCGTGTCGAGGTACTCGACGCCGGCCGGTAACCCGAGCGCGTTGATGTCGCAGAGCAAACGCCGGCCGAGCCTCAAGCCCTTGTTGATGTTGAAGCTGCCGTCGAGATCGGGATCGTTGATGAGCCCCTTCCAGCCGACCGTCGTGCGCGGCTTCTCGAAATACACGCGCATGAGGAGCTCGAGCTCCTTCCCGAGCGTATCGCGGAGCGGGCGCAGTCTCTCTGCGTATTCCAGCCCGGCCCTTGTATCGTGGATGGAGCACGGGCCGATGACGACGGCCACGCGGTCGTCCTCGCCGTGCAGGATGCGATGCAGCGCGCGCCGCGCGTTGGCCACCGTGTCCGACATGGCCTCGCTGCACGGCAGCTCGCGCAGCAGCTCCGCCGGCGTCGACAGCGGCGCGAAGCTGCGAATGCGTAAATCGTCGGTATTAGGGGGCATCGTTATTCTCCAGCAGCCGCAGAATGCTCCTGCATTTCGGCATGCAGCGATCCTTGGCGCGCCGGAAAATGCTCCTGCATTTCCGGCATGCGGGCCATCCATGGCCCGCAAAAAAGCCGCCAGGTTCGCTGGCGGCTTCCGGGTGTTCTCTCGATTACTGATTCGTCAAACCGATCGTGACCCGTCCTCCGCCTGCGGCATCGGATAGCCGTAAAACCAGAAATAGAAGCGGGCGTGCGACGCGGTCATGGCGGCTATAGATAGCACACGGCACGCACGATCGCCAAACGCGGCAGCGGCCACGAGCACCGGGCGCACGCCTCGCTATGGGATAATTCGCGCCTTTGCGGCCGACGTAAGACGCATGCGATTTGACTTATTGCTCGCGGGATTGCCGTTGCCGAGCGCGGCCCTGCCCCGCCAGACCTGGGGCGAGCTCCACGGCAGCGCCCTCTGCCTCGCCGCGGCCGAGGCCGCCGCCCGCCACGAGGGCCCCGTCTGCGTCATCGCGCCATCGGCCGCCGAGGCCGACAAGCTCGAGCGCGAGATGGCGTTCTTCGGCGGCCGCGCCGTGCGCCGCTTCCCCGATTACGAGACGCTGCCCTACGAGCCGATCTCGCCGCCGCAGGATCTGCTCGCGGATCGGCTGCTGGCGCTCTATCGGCTCGCGCGCGGTGAGCCCGATACCCTCATCGTCGAGGCCGGCGTCCTGCTCGGCCGGTTGCCACGGCCCGAGTTCATCGTGTCGCGCTCGCTCCATCTCGCCAAAGGCGACCGCTTCGATCCGACGGCCATGACGAAACGCCTGAGCGAGCACGGCTACCTGCGCGTCGAGCAGGTCGCCGAGCCCGGCGAGTTCGCCGTGCGCGGCGCCGTGTTCGACATTTTTCCGACCGGAGCCGCGGCGCCCGTGCGCGTCGATCTCAACGACGACGAGATCGAGACGTTGCGCACCTTCGACGCCCAGACGCAGCTCTCGGCCGGCCGCAGCGAGCGCGTCGAGATCCTACCGGCGCGCGAGTTTCCCTTCGACGAAGCCGCTATCAAGGCGTTTCGCGAGCGCTTCCGCGACCTGTTTCCCGTCGAGCCCGGCCGCTGCCCCGTGTACCGCACCATCAGCGACGCGCAGCTGCCCGCGGGCATCGAGTACTACCTACCGCTGTTCTTCGCGACGACGGCGTCGCTGCTCGACTACCTCGGCCCGAGCACGCTGTTCGTGACCGTGGGTGGCGCTCTCGCTGCGCTCGACGACACCGCCAAGCTCATCGCCGAGCGCTACGAGCAGCTGCGCGGCGATCGCGAGCGGCCGATCCTCGCCCCGGAGCAGGCGTTCTTCACGCCCGCCGAGCTCCGCGAGAAGCTCGCCGTGCGGCCCGTGCTTACGCTCGCGCCGAACGCGTCGCCCGACGACGAGGCGGCGAACGCGGCCGTGACGCATCCGCTCGCGGCGGGCATTGCGGCCACGGACGACCGCATCGATCGCTGGCTCGGCGCCGCCGATGGCGAGCGCACGCTGCTCGCAACCTCGTCGCCCGGCCACCGCGAGATGCTGCTCGAGCTCTTGCGCAGCCGCGGCTACGAGCCGCACGTCTACGAGACGTGGGCTGACTTCGTGGCCGGCGACGCACCGCTCGGCATCACCGTTGGCGAGGTCCACGACGGCTGGCGGCTCGCCGCGCGCCGGCTGCGCGTCATCACGGCGACCGATCTCGGGCTCGAGCGGCCGCGGCAACGCCAACGCAAGCGCCGTGCTCGCGATCCAGAGGCCATCATCCGCGAGCTCACGGATCTGCAAGTCGGCGCGCCCGTCGTGCACGAGGACTATGGCGTCGGCCGCTACCGCGGCCTCACCACACTCGACGTCGACGGGCTCACGACGGAATTCCTGCTGCTCGAGTACGCCGGTGGCGACAAGGTCTACGTGCCCGTGCTGAGCCTGCAGCTCGTGACGCGCTACAGCGGCGCGTCGCCCGAGGAGGCGCCGCTGCACCGGCTCGGCACCGATCAGTGGGACAAGGCGAAACGCAAAGCGGCGCAGCAGGCGCGCGACACCGCCGCCGAGCTGCTCAATTTGTATGCGCAACGCGCGGCGCGAACGGGCACCGAGCTCAAGTACGACGAGGCGAGCTATCAGCGTTTCGTGCTGCAGTTTCCGTTCGAGGAGACCGAGGACCAGCAAGGAGCGATCGATCGCGTGGTCGAGGATCTCCGCGGCACGCGCCCCATGGATCGCGTCGTCTGCGGCGACGTCGGATTCGGCAAGACCGAGGTAGCGCTGCGCGCGGCGTTCGTGACCGTGCAGGCCGGTTATCAAGTCGCCGTGCTCGTGCCGACGACGTTGCTCGCGGAGCAGCACAACCGGACGTTCCTGGACCGCTTTGCCGATTGGCCCGTGCGCGTCGAGCTCTTGTCGCGCTTCCGCGGCGCGAGCGGCGCGGCGAGCACCGTCGCGGGCCTCGCCGACGGCACGGTCGACATCGTCATCGGCACGCACAAGCTGCTCCAAGGCGACACGCGCTTCAAGCGCTTGGGGCTCGTCATCGTCGACGAGGAGCATCGCTTCGGCGTGAAAGACAAGGAGCGGCTCAAGCGTTTACGCGCCGAGGTCGACATGCTGACGCTCACGGCCACGCCGATCCCGCGGACGCTGAACATGACGCTCGGCGGGCTGCGCGATCTGTCGATCATCGCGACGCCGCCCGCCGACCGCCTCGCCGTCAAGACATTCGTCGGCGAATGGAGCGACCGGCAGATCCGCGAGGCCGTGCTACGTGAGATCCGTCGCGGCGGACAGGTCTACTTCGTGCACAACCGTGTCGAGAACATCGAGGCCGTGGCCGAGACCCTGCGCAAGCTCCTGCCGGAGGCCGACGTGCGCGTCGGACACGGCCAGATGTCGGAGCGCGAGCTCGAGCTCGTGATGCTCGACTTCTACTATCGCGAGTTCAACGTGCTCGTGTGCACGACGATCATCGAAAGCGGCATCGATATTCCGACGGCGAACACGATCGTCATCGACCGCGCCGACCGATTGGGTCTCGCGCAGCTGCACCAGCTACGCGGCCGCGTCGGCCGCTCGCACCATCAAGCCTACGCCTACATGCTCGCGCCGCCGCGCAATGCCTTGACGCCCGACGCGCTCAAGCGCCTCGAGGCCATCGAGTCGCTCGAGGAGCTCGGCTCGGGATTCACGCTCGCGACTCACGACCTCGAGATCCGCGGCGCCGGCGAATTGCTCGGCGAGGGCCAAAGCGGGCAGATACAGGCGATCGGCTTCACGCTCTACAACGAGCTGCTCGGTCGTGCCGTCGCCGCGTTACGCGAAGGCCGCGAGCCCGAGCTCGAGGATCCGTTCACGCACGGGCCGGAGATCGAGATCGGGCTCGCCGCGCTCATCCCGGAGGACTACATGCCCGACGTGCACATGCGGCTCGTGCACTACAAGCGCATCGCCAGCGCGCGCACCGATGCCGAGCTCGACGAGCTCAGGGTAGAGCTCATCGATCGCTTCGGCCTCACGCCGCCGCCTCTCAAGACGCTGTTCGCGATCACGGCGCTCAAGCTCGTGGCCGCCGCCCTCGGCATCGCGAAGATCCAAGCCGGAGCCGAAGGGGGCAGCGTCAAATTCGCGGAGCGCTCGAAGGTCGACCCGCGACGGCTGCTGGCGCTCATCGAGGGCGACCCCGCCCATTACCGGCTCGACGGCTCCTACAAGCTCAAGTTCTTCTGGTCGCTCGAGCAGGCCGAGAAGCGCATCGCGGCGCTCGAGAAGCTCTTGCGCCGGCTCGCGCCGCCGGCGACGGCCGCGGCCGCCGCATGAACGGACCGCGCTATACTTCCGCGATGATCTCCCGCACCCCACTCAGGTGGCTCGCTACCGTTTCGGCCACCGCCGTCGCGGCCCTCGCCGCGGCACAAGCACCGCAAGCACCGCCGGCCGCCGACGCGCCGGCGCTGCCGCCGCGCTACGAGGTCGAGCTCATCGTGTTCGCGAATAGCCAATTCGACCCCGGCGAGGAGCGGTTCGACGACACCTTGAACGGCCTCGGGACGGACCCGCT
>DATFFV010000470.1:0-6254 GCA_035249885.1 Gammaproteobacteria bacterium
GAGCGCGGTGATCTTCGGCCGCACCGTGCGTGCCGCGGCGGCCGCGGGCGGCCAGGTGTTCTCGGGCCGCGCGCGCGCCGTGGCAGTAGTCACGGTCGCGATGTGGCTGTTCATCATTTTTCTGGGTCGCGCGATTGCGTACGACGTCGAAGTCTGGGGCTCGTGGCACCTCGGTTGAACACAGACGACTAAAGGAACGCCGTGGATCTCAGCACCCTCTTCGAGTTCATGCAGAACTCAGCCTTGAGCGAGTACTTGCGCACGTCGCTCAAGGCCATGCCGATCGTCGAGGCAATCCACGTGATGGCGGTCGCGACGGTGTTCGGCACGATCGTGCTCGTCGATCTCCGCTTGCTCGGCTACCCCAACGTGCAGCGCTCATTCAGCAAGTTGCATCACGAGCTGCTGCAATGGACGTGGATCGCGTTCGGCATCGCATTCATCACGGGCGTGTTGCTGCTCATCGTCAACGCGGTCACGTATTACCGCAATACGGCGTTCTGGCTCAAGATGGGCGTCATCGTGCTCGCCGGCATCAACATGCTCGTATTCGAGTACGTGACGGCGAGATCCGTCTCGAAATGGGACAAAGGCGTGCTGCCGCCGGCGGCCGCGCGCACGGCCGGCGCGCTGTCGATCGTTTTCTGGATCGGCGTGATCTTCCTCGGCCGCTGGATCGGCTTCACGAAGGGCTACGACTTCACGATCCCCGAGGACGTACAGTTCGACTTCGAGTAGCCGGAGTAAGCCGTTCGGCCCGTCGCTCAGGCTCCGGGGTGCTCGCCTGGCACCGTGGCGGATAATTGACTCGTGAGTCAGTAACGACCGATCATTCGCATTCACCGAAAACAACGAGGGGATCCCCATGAAGCTTCGTACGAGTCTGTTGGGCTTGGCCGCCGTGCTGGCGACGCCGACGCTGTTCGCACAAGAGCCCGTCGTCGGCCGCGCGGACGAGTCGATGTTCACCGACACCGATCCCGTGCTCCATCGCAACAAGCAGGCCACGCTCCACATCATGCGCGAGCTCTTGCAGTGCGGTCAGTGGGACCGCGCCGGCGAGTGGCTCACGCAGGCCTACCATCAGCACAACCCCAACGCCGCCTCGGGCCTCGAGGGTGTGGTGTACTTTTTCACGCAGGTGATGAAGGTTCCACGCGTGGCCACCTGCGACAAGCTCACGACGGAAATCACCGCCGTGATGGCCGAGGACGACCTCGTGACGGTGTTGTGGCCGCGCAATTACAAGGATCCGCGCACGCCGGGCAAGTGCTACTCGACGACGTGGTTCGACACGTGGCGCTTCGTCAACGGCAAAGCTGACGAGCACTGGGATCCCGCCACGATCGCGCCGCCACCCAGCCCCGAGCGCTGCTGATCCCGCCTCTCGCGTAACCGCTGGGCCGCCGCCGCGCGGCCCAGCGGTGCCGCGTGGCGTGCGCCGCTCGCCGCTCGCTTCGCGCCGTCGTTGAGTCCCTACCGCGCTCGGCCAGGGGAGTGTGTTGGCATACCCCTCTCGCGAGATCGTAAGGGCGATTGTCAATCAAGGCTCAGATCGTTAACCGCATTGTCAATCTCGTGGGAAGGCACACCACACGCATACCTCGGCGCGAACCGCCATGAACTAACTCGTTGATCCCGACAGTTTCGACAGTCGTCTTATCGGTCGCACTGGAGGACAGTGCACACACACCGGTCCCGGCGACATTTTCTCGATGGCCGATCCTGTCAAACACCGCAAACCGCGTCGGCGGCTGCTCGCGGCGTATCACGTCGAAGCCACGGCGTTTCTCCACGAGATCCTCAACGTCGCGGATCGGCTGCGCGAAGCGCGTGGGTTCGACGGTGAGCCGGCGTTCCCCTTCGGTCGGCAGGCAGAGGTCCTGCGCGCCATCGAACGGTGTGGAGGCGCGCCGACATTTTCGGACCTGGGTCGTCTGCTACGTGTGTCGCGTCAGGCGGCGCGCGTGCTGGCAGTAGCTGCGGAGCGCCGCGGCGTCGTAGAGCTATTCACGTCGCCCGACGACCGGCGCGCCATACAGGTTGCTCTGTCGCCTAGAGGTCGCCGCGTGCTCGAGGCCCGGCGCATGCCACAGTTTGCGTGGGTATTCACGTTGCTCGGTGGGCTCGAGCCAGATGCGATGCGCGCAACGAGTCGCGTGCTGCGCGTCATCCGCCAGCGGCTCGAGCGCGACGCTGCAGAGAGGCGGAGGGCGGAGCTGGCCAACACCCGGCGCGGCTGACGCCGCGGTGCGTCAGAGCGGCATCGGCTCACCGTTGGCGAGCGCGATGAGGCCGCGCACGTGGCGGTAGATGTACCAGATCCACGCGACGAACAGGATCGCGAACCCGATCAGGATCGGGAGCGTGACGATGCCGATGACGCCCCAGAGAATCGCCCACCAGAACGAGCGGATCATCCACGTGTGGTGGCTGTCGAGCATTTCGCCCGAGGTGCCGCGCTTCAGGTAGTTGAGGATCAAGCCGATGATGCTCGTGATGCCGGCGACGGCGCCGATGAGGTGCAGCACGTACGAGGCGAGCGCGAAGGTGCGGTCGGCCTCGACGCTCGTGGCTACGGTGTTCATGTCTTCGATGCCCCTCCCAGTGGGTCGAACGGTCGAAGCCGATGCAGCTACCGTGCCAGATTGCCGCCACGCCTGCGAGGGGCGAAATCGCTGCACAACGAGCGCCGCCGCGCCGCGCGGTTTTGCGGCGTTTCGTCAAGGCGTAGCGCAGTTCGATAAATTTTGGTGAAAACGTCGCTCGGCGAATCTTCAGACAACCGGCGTTGCCACGTCGTCGCGGCCCCCCGTAGGCTGCCTTGACACCTACTCAGCACGGGGAGATTCCGATCATGACGATCACGAGACGACAGGCTCTCGAGGCGGGCGCGATGCTCTCGGCCGCGGCCGCGTTGGGCACGGGCACGGGCACCGCGTTCGCGCAATCCGGCGAGCTCATCCAGAAGCCCATTCCCGCGAGCGGCGAGCTCATTCCGCCGATCGGCATCGGCACGAATCGCTACGGCGTCGGCACGAGCGAGGAGGAGCGCGCGCCGCTGCGCGCCACGATGGCGCGGTTCGTCGAGCTCGGCGGCAAAGTCATGGACTCGGCGATGGTCTACGGCACTTCCGAAGCCGTCATCGGCGATCTCGCGCAAGAGCTAGGTATTCGCGACCGGCTGTTCCTCGTGTCGAAGACCGACATCCGCGGCCAAGTGCGCGGCGCGGAGGGCTTCCAAAACGCGTTGACGCGCTTCAAGACCGACAGGCTCGACGCCATGCTCGTCCACAACCTCGTCAACGCCGAGACCGAGTTGCCCGAGCTGCGCGAGTGGCAGCAGCAAGGCAAGTTCAAGTACATCGGCGCGTCGATCTCGACGCCCAACCAGTTCGACGAGATGGAAGCCTTCATGCGGAACAACCGCGTCGAGATCGTGCAGTTCAACTACTCGCTCGGCGATCGGCTCGCCGCGGAGCGGTTGCTGCCGACGGCGATCGACCGCGGCATCGCCGTCATGATCAACGTGCCGTTCGGCGGTGGGCGCAATTCGATCTTCGACGTCGTCGAGGGGCGCGAGGTGCCCGACTGGGCCGCCGAGTTCGATTGCACGAGCTGGGGCCAGTTCTTCCTGAAGTACATCGTGTCGCACCCCGGCGTGACGTGCGCGATCCCCGGCACGCGCCAGGTCGAGCACGTCAACGACAACTTCGGCGCGGCCTTCGGGCGTCTGCCCGACGCCGCTTTGCGGCGGCGTCAGGAGGAGTTCTTCGACAGCCTCTCGTGAGGCCGCTGCCGCGGTTTCAGCCGCGCGGCAGCGCGAACACGACGTAGGCTCGCTCGAGCGGTGGCAAAGGCGGCGCCGGATCGAGGCGCGGCGCGAACAACCCTGCGCCCGCAGCGACGGGCACGGCGAGATACTGCCGGCCGCCCAATTCGTACGTCGCGGGAATGCCTTCGGAGCCGCCCGGCAGCGTGTACGACCACAGCACCTTGCCGTTGTCGCGGTCGTAGGCGCGTAGCTGGCGGTCTTGCGCGGTGGCCACGAACAGGAGGCCGCCGGCCGTCACGAGCGGCGCGCCGCGCGGGAAGTGTGCGCCGACGTCGGCGCCGATGCCGGCCGTGCCGCCGTTCGGCACGCGCCATTTGATCTCGCCCAAGTTCAAGTCGTACGCCGTCAGATGCGACCACGGCGGACCCATCGCGCCCATGCCCGTGGTGGGGCTCAGCATGAAGTCGTACGGCGCCTGGTAGCGCACGGGGCCTTGCGCGGCCGCAGCCTGCGCCGCGGAGCGCAGCGCCGCCGCTTCCTCGCGCGAGACGACGGGGCCTTGCACGGTGCGCGCCGACGGCTCCTCGTTCGTGAGCTCCATGCGCAGCATCACGGGCAAGTTCTTCGAGACGATGTAGAGCTCGCCGTTGACGGGGTCGACGGCCGAGCCCGCCCAATTCGCGCCGCCGTTGTGGCCCGGCATGCCGATCGAGCCTTCGAAGCTCGGCGGCGTGAACAGGCCTTCGTTGCGCGAGGTGCGCAGCTTCTGCCGCAGAATTTCCTGCTCGGCCGCGGGCAAGTGCGGATTGATGTCGCGCTCCGTGAACGACTGCGTCGCGAACGGCGGCGGCTTGGTCGGGAACGGCTGCGTCGCCGACGTGTGCTCGCCGGGCACGTCGGACTGCGGCACGGGCCGTTCCTCGATCGGCCAAATCGGCTCGCCGGACTTGCGATCGAACACGAACACGAAGCCGTGCTTCGTCGCCTGCGCGACGACCTCGCGCGCTTGGCCGTTCTGGCGAATCGTGAGCAGCTTCGGCGCTTGCGGCAGGTCGTAGTCCCACAGATCGTGGTGCACGAGCTGGTGGTGCCAGAGGCGCCGGCCCGTGCGCGCATCGAGCGCCACGAGCGAGTTCGCGTAGAGATTGTTGCCGGGTCTGTCGCCGCCGAAGAAATCGTAGCGCGCCGTGCCGAACGGAATGAACGCGATGCCGTTCGCCTCGTCGACCGTGAACTCGCTCCAGTTGTGCACGCCACCCGCCGTCTTGTAGGCGTCCTTCGGCCACGTGTCGTAGCCGAACTCGCCGGGGTGCGGGATGACGTGGAACGTCCACACGTGCTTGCCCGTCACGACGTCGTAGGCCTGCACGTTGCCCGGCGTGGAGGCATAGCCCGCGCCTTGCGCCGGCAGCGTGACGATCATGAGGTCGCCGATGACGCGCCCGGGGTTGCTGTTGCCGAGCGGCCGCACGTTCGTGATGTCCCAGCCGCTGGCAGCGAGCGCCTCGCGCAGGTCGACGCGGCCGTCGGTGCCGAAGCTTGGGATCGGCTCGCCGGTGCGCGCGTTCAGCACCGTGACGAAGCCTGCGTTCACGTACACGAGCCGGCGATCGTTGCCGTCGCGGCTCTGCCAGTAGTTGATGCCGCGTCCCGAGACGCCCCCTTCGTGCGCATGTGCCCAAAGCTCTTTGCCCGTCGCCGCGTCGAGCGCGACGATCTCGTTGTCGCGCGCGAGCACGTACATCGTGCCGTCGACGACGATGGGATTGAACACGAAGCTGCGCTCGCCAACCGGGAAGCTCCACGCGACCGTGAGCTCGGTGACGTTCGATTTGTTGATCTCTGCGAGCGCCGAGTATTGCGACGCGTGACCACCGCCGCCGTAGGTTTGCCAGGTCGTGTAAGGCTTGGCCTGGCCGTGGGCAGCCGCGAGCGGGACCAGCGAGAGAAGTGCGGTGAGCCAGATGGCTTGGCGTTGTTGTGGGTGCATGGCCCTCTCCGTTGGCGAGGGAGACAGTGTAGTGGACGGCCCGCAGACGAGCACGCGCCCTTTAGCCGGCGCGGGTCAGGCCGCGAACGAGCCGCGCCGATCCGAGATCACGCCTCGGGACACGGCGTCGAGCACGACCTGCGCCCGCTTGTCCGAATCCGTCATCGTCGTGGCGGCGCGCAGCTCGAGATAGCGCTCGAGCAGATCGCGCTCGTGCCGGTCTTTCCAGGCGCCCGGCTTCGCGGCGAGCTTCTTCGGCAGCTCGGCGACGGCCGCGGCGAGCGTTTTCGGGACGTGCCCGGGGCGGTTCACGTGCTGGTCGAGCAGCAGCGCGACGCCGGCCTCGGAGGTCACGTAGTCGGCGATGGGCCGCCCTTGAATCTGGTGCTTGGCGCTGCGGTAGAAGATGCCGAGCCGATCCATGGCCTGCTTGATCTGCACCACGCGCACGGCCTCGTGATGTCCCGCGAGCCAGAACCGGTACGCCCA
>DATFFV010000471.1:0-2914 GCA_035249885.1 Gammaproteobacteria bacterium
TCGGGGAGCGCCATCTCTACCCGCTCGCCCGAGTCGCAAGCGGCACGATTCACGGCGAGCGCGCCGTGCTCATCGGTGACGCCGCGCTGCGCCTGCACCCCGTGGCCGGCCAAGGCTTCAACCTCGCGCTGCGCGACGTCGCGACGCTCGCAGAGGTCATCGCCGATGCGTTGCTCGCAGGACCCGCGGCCGGCGTCGCCGTCGACGTGGGCGCCGCGGACGCGCTCGAGCGCTACGCGGCCTGGCGCGCGGCCGATCGACGGCGCGTATCGGCGTTCACGCACGGGCTCATCGAGCTCTTCGGCGAGTCCGCGCCGGGCCTGGGACTGGGGCGTGGCCTCGGGCTGTTGGCGTTTGATCTCCTGCCCGGCGCGAAAGGCCTGCTCGCGCGCCAGACGATGGGCAAGGCCGGTCGCTTGCCGCGGCTCGCGCGCGGCCTCCCGTTACTCGCTGGCGAGCCATGAACGGCGCGCCGACTACTGTTGTCATTGCGGGCGCGGGTGTCGTCGGCCTCGCCGTCGCCGCACTGCTCGTCAAAGGTCGCTGCGCCGACGGCCTGCGCGTGCACGTGCTCGATGCGCGGCCGGTGCCGCGCTGGCGCGCCGAGTCGATGGATCCGCGGGTCTACGCGTTGTCGCGCGCGTCGCAGCAGCTCTTCGAGCATCTCGGCGCGTGGGAGCGCGTGACGGCGACGCGCGCCGCGGCCTATCGGCGCATGCGCGTGTTCCAGGGCGCCGACCCCGATGCGCCGGGCGCGCTCGATTTCGACAGCGCCGAGATCGGCGAGCCCGATCTCGGCCACATCGTCGAGGACAGCCTGCTGCGTACCGTGCTCGCCGACACGATCGCGGCCGCGCCGAATGCCACGCTCGCCGTCGGCGCCGAAATCGCCGCGGTCGCCGTCGAGCCCCGTAGCGTGGTCGCCGACCTCGTCAACGGGGGCAGCGTGCGTGGTTCCGTGCTGCTCGCGGCCGACGGCAGCGACTCGACCGTGCGGCGCCTGCTCGACCTGCCGGTGGTCGAGCATCGCTACGAGCAGACCGCAGTCGTCACGCACGTGACGGGCAGCGTCGCGCACCGCGATACGGCTTGGCAGCGGTTCATGCAGGGCGGCCCGCTCGCGTTCCTACCGCTTACGGACGGTCGGAGCTCCGTGGTCTGGTCGCTGCCGACCGCCGATGCCGAGCGGTTGCTCGCGGCGGACGAAGCGGAGTTCCTTGCGGCGCTCGACGACGCGAGCGCCGGTGTGCTCGGCAAGCTCGTGGCGTGCTCCGCGCGCGTGGGCTTCCCGCTCAAGGCGCTGCACGCGCCGCATTACACGGTGCCGCGCATCGCGCTGCTCGGCGACGCGGCGCACACGGTGCACCCGCTCGCCGGGCAGGGCATGAACTTGGGCCTGCTCGACGCCGCCTGCGTCGCGGCCGTGATCGAAGCTGCGCTCCTGGCCGGCGAGGACGCCGGTGACCGGAAGGTGCTGCGCCGCTACGAGCGCGAGCGCAAGGGCGACAACTTGAAGAGCCTGGCCGCGTTCGACGGGTTGAACCGCCTGTTCCGGCTGTCCCCCTGGACCGCGCCGGTCCGCGCGCTCGGCCTCGCGGCCGTCGATGCGTCAGGTCCTGTCAAACGCGCGCTGATGCGCGAGGCATTGGGGCTAAGGGCCGGGCGCCGCCACCGGCTACGCTGGTCTTGAGCTCCGGGGCAAGCATAGAATCGACCGCTATGACTGAAAAAAGACCATTGACTCTCGGGCTGCTCGTCGGCGCATGCATTGCAGCGAGCCCGCTCGCGGCGCAGGAGCAAGCCTGGAACCGCACGCTCGAACGCATTGCTACGGGCGTCGTGTCGATTCAGATCGACAGCACGCGATCGTTCGACACCGAGCGCAACCAATCGAGCCAGGCGACGGGCTTCGTCGTCGACGCAGAGCGCGGGCTCATCTTGACGAACCGGCACGTCGTGACGCCGGGCCCCGTGCGCGCGCAAGCGGTGTTCCTCAATCAGGAGGAGGTCGAGCTCGTGCCGGTCTATCGCGACCCGATCCACGACTTCGGCTTCTTCCGCTACGACCCGCAAGAGCTGCAGTTCATGAGGCCGACCGAGCTCAAGCTCGTGCCCGAGGCCGCGGAGATCGGCCGCGACATCCGCGTCGTCGGCAACGATGCCGGCGAGCAGCTCTCGATTCTCGCGGGCACGATTGCGCGGCTCGACCGGCAGGCGCCGAACTACGGCCGCGGCAATTACAACGACTTCAATACTTTCTATCTGCAAGCTGCGTCCGGCACGTCCGGCGGCTCGTCGGGCTCCCCCGTCGTCGACATCGAGGGGCGCGTCGTCGCGCTCAACGCAGGCGCGAACTCGCAAGCCGCCTCGAGCTTCTTCCTGCCGCTCGACCGCGTCGCGGTCGCGCTCGCGATGCTTCAGGACGGCGACCCCGTGCCGCGTGGCACGCTGCAAACCGAGTTCGTGCACAAGCCTTTTGCCGAGCTCCGCCGGTTGGGGCTCACGCGCGACACCGAGGCGCGCGTCCGCGAGGCCTCTCCGCAGCAGACCGGCATGCTCGTCGTCGAGCAGGTGATCCCCGAGTCGGCCGCGTCGAGCAAGCTCGAGCCCGGCGACATCCTCGTCGAGGTCGACGGCAAGCTCGTCGCCGCGTTCGTGCCGCTCGCGGCCGTGCTCGACGGCGCTGTGAACGGCGAAGTCACGGCCGTCGTCGAGCGCGGCGGCGCGCGTCTTACCCATCGGCTCGAAGTCGACGACCTGCACGCGATCACGCCCGCCGAGTACGTCGAGTATGGCGACGGCGTGTTCCACACGCTTTCGTATCAACAGGCGCGGCATTTCTACCGGCCGGTCGCCGGCGTTTACGTGGCGAACCCGGGCTACGTGTTCGGCAAAGCCGCCATTCCGCGCGGCA
>DATFFV010000472.1:0-4297 GCA_035249885.1 Gammaproteobacteria bacterium
ATCTTTCCTGCGCCAGCAGGGCCACGACGTGACGGTCATCGACCGCCAAGCCACGCCGGCCGCGGAGACGAGCTTCGCGAACGGCGGGCAGATCTCGGTGAGCCACGCCGAGCCGTGGGCGAACCCGAGCGCGCCGCTCAAGGTGCTCAAGTGGCTCGCGAAAGAGGACGCCCCGCTGCTGTTTCGGCTGCGCGCCGATCTCAACCAGTGGCTGTGGACTCTGAAGTTCCTGCGCGAGTGCACCCCGGTCCGCACGCGGCGCAACATCGAGCGTATCGTGCGCCTCGGCACTTACAGCCGCGAGATGCTGCAGCAACTGCGGCGCGACATCGGCATCGACTACGACCAGCGCACGCAAGGCATTCTGCATTTCTACACGAGCCAAAAAGAGCTCGAAGCCGCGGAGGAACCGGCCGCGCAGATGCGCGCGCTCGGCTGCGATCGCGTCGTCATCACGGCCGACGAGGCCGTGCGCATCGAGCCCGCGCTGCGCCATATCCGCGCGCAGCTCGCGGGCGCGACTTACACGTCGCAGGACGAGTCGGGCGACGCCAACCGTTTCGCGCGCGAGCTCGTCGAGCACTGCCAAGCCGACGGCGTGCGGTTTCTCATGAGCCACACGGTCACGGCATTGCGCGCGGCCGCGGGCCGTCTCGAGCACGTCGAAGCTACGGACAGCGAAGGCCGGTTCCAATTCTTGCGCGCCGACGCCTACGTGGTGGCCCTCGGTAGCTGGAGCCCGATCTACGTGCGGCCTCTTGGGATTAGGCTGCCGATCTATCCAGCCAAGGGTTACTCGGTGACGATGCCCGTGCGCGATCGCACGCGAGCCCCCGAGGTGTCGTTGACCGATGACGAGTACAAGCTCGTGTTCTCGCGGCTCGGCGAGCACCTGCGGATCGCGGGCACGGCCGAGCTCAACGGCTACGATCGCGACTTGAACCGCGTGCGCTGCGAGGCGATCGTGCGCCGCACCGAGGATCTATTCCCCGGCGCGGGCGACACGCAACGCGCACAATTCTGGACCGGCTTGCGCCCCGCTACGCCATCGAACGTGCCGCTCATCGGCCGCTCGAAGCTACCGAACCTGTATCTCAACACGGGGCACGGCACGCTTGGCTGGACGCACGCCTGCGGCTCGGGCAAGAGCATCGCCCGCATCGTCAGCGGCCTGAAACCGGAGGTGGAGTTCCCGTTCCTCGGCGTGTGACGCCGCGAAGGGCGAGCCGCCCGGCCGTTACTGCGTGCGTTCATTGGCGTCCCAGATTCGTGCAGCGCGCGTCCCACGCGCGGGACGCGTCGACACGTTCGTGACATTTGCGTTTCAACAGACGCGGGTCGCCTCACGACATTACGAAAATTAAATTTTGGCCGTGACGACCGCGAGTCTTCTCGCTTCGCGCCATAGCACGCGACGAAGACTCGCGGCGTGGCACAACCAAAGGTCCTCATGTTGCATCTGTTTACTCGTCTCGTTGCATCTGATCATTCGTCAACCAACCAACAGAGGAAACCTGACATGAATGTTGTTCGTAACCTTAGACTCGCCGGCGTGGCCACGGTCGCATTGCTCGTGTGCTCGCAGCAGAGCTTTGCGGCGGCGGCGGTCACGGAGTCGGGCCGCAGCCGTCCGGTGAGCACCGCGGATCTCGATTTGAACCGGCCGGCGGGCGTCGCGACGCTGTATCAGCGGATCCAGGCGACGGCGCAGAAGGTGTGTCGCGAGGAAGCTCTGGAATTCCGCAGGGACACGCAGAGTTTCGCTCCCGTGAGCTGGCGGAAGTCGTGCGTCGCACAAGCCATCGACGGCGCCGTAGCAGACGCGGGCAACGTGCGGCTGAGCGCGTTGCACCGCGGCGCGTCCGAGCGCGTCGTCAGGCTCTGACGCAGTTCGCTTCGTGTGTATGGAGGGGGCGGCGGGTCGATTTCGAGGCGCGCATCGACGACCCGCCGATCTACACCTCCCGTGTAGTGAGCTGAACGGGCTACGCCCGTGCGCTGCCAACAGCGCATGCGGCAACGGGAAGGTCTGCTCAAGTGCGCGCAAGCCGGTCAACCAAGCGAACTGCCAATGCCGCTGCGCAAGTGGACCGCAACCGCTCTACGGTACGCGGTCGTCGCACTGTTCGTGCCCGTGGCCGTCGCCGAGGACAGCGGCGCGAGCCGCGAACGACTCCTCGGAGAGGACCGCGGCATCGAGTGGGGTATCGAGGGCGGCTTGAGCTCCGGCTACGCTTGGCGCGGCATTACGATCAGCGATGCGCCGGTTACCGAGCGGGCCGCGTGGGTTTACGCGTCGGGATTCTCAGTGGTCGCGTGGCAAAGTCTCGCCCGAAGCGACACGAGCGACCACACGCGCCCGCGAGTGACAAACTTGTTCGTCGCGTACGAGCACGAGTGGAGAAAGCTCCGGATCGAGCCTTCGCTCGAGACGTTTCGCTACCGTGATTCGCTGAACGACGATACCTCGCGCTCCACGGAGGCTGCGCTCAAGGTCTCGTACACCGCAGGACCGTTGCTCGTGTTCGCGTTGTATGGCGTCGACATTTCGGCACACGACGGCGCCTCGTACGTGGAAGCCGGCATCGCTCACGAGCGGTGGTTTCAGGACAAGGCCTACTTCGAGATCGCGTTACGCAGCGGCTTCGCGTCGGCGAAGTTCAACGAGGCCAACATCGGTATTGCGAAACGCGCCGTCAACTTCGTCGGCGTCGACGGCTCGCTCACGTACTACGTGCGGCCGCACTTCTACATTCGGCCGCACCTCGAGCTCAGCGACGTCGTCGACGACGAAGTACGGGCGATGGTGTCGGATCCGCATCCGCTGACTCTCGGGATTGCCGTGGGCGTGGAGTTCTGAGAGCGGCGGAAGCCGCCCCAGCAGGATGATGCGACACCGTGAACGCCGTGCTACAGCGACATGATCCGAACAGCCTAGCAACGAAAGCCGGCCGGTCGCGTGTATGAGGACAGGCACAAGGAACAGCGCTCCTGCGGGCTGGCACTGCGTCGGAGTTTTCCGGGCCGCGTCAGCCTCAGTCCTCTCTCGGTCGGTCAGGCGTTGGGAGTCGAGCTTCGAATGAGCGCAGCGTGCATCGCATTGCCGTCGCATAGCCTCCCCGGTTTCGAGAGCGGCGCCTTCACGTCCGTGGACACCTCCAATCGGCCCAAATCATAAGGGGAGACTCGAGATGCATTTACCGGTCACGGCCCAAACGGTCCCGCGCAGGCTCCCGCTCGTGCGCCGCGATCCGCGCTCGACATCGGTGCTCGTTACGCGCCTGCTCGAGCTCCGCAAGACCTTGCGGCCGACGCCGCATGTGCCGCTCGCCGTCAAGGGTATGAACCTCTTTGCCAAGCTCGAGTTCGTCAACCCCATGGGCAGCGTCAAGGATCGGTCGGCCTATTGGATCCTCAAACGCGCGGCCGAGCGCGGCGACATCTGCGAGAACACGACGGTGATCGAGTCTTCGTCCGGGAACTTCGCCACCGCGCTCGCTGCGTTCACTCGGCTCGTCGGCCTGAGTTTCATTCCGGTGATCGACCCGAACATCTCCGCGACCTACGAGTCGTTCCTGCGGCGCGTCTGCCCCACGGTCGTGAAGGTCGAAGAGCGCGACGACACGGGTGGATTCTTGAAGACGCGCCTGAAAATGGTGGAGCGACTCTGTGCCACGACACCCGACGCGTACTGGACGAACCAGTACGCGAATCTCGACGCGGTCGAGGCGCACTACGAGCTCACGGGAGCCGAGATCTGTGCGGACTTCGGCTCGCTCGACTATGCCTTCATCGGCGTCGGAACGGCGGGAACGATCGCCGGAGTGTCGCGTCGGCTCAAAGAGCGCTATCCGAAAATCCGCGTCGTCGCCGTCGACTCCGAAGGCTCCGTGATCTTCGGCGGCGCGCCGCGCAAGCGCCACATTCCCGGCGTCGGGTCGAGCATCGTCCCGCCACTGCTGTCGCACGCCTGGATCGACGACGTCGTCTTGATACCCGAGCGCGAGACTGCCGAAGCGTGCCGCGAGCTGCTCACGACCCACGGGCTGTTCGTAGGCGGCTCCAGCGGGACCGCGTTCGCGGCGGTCAAGCGCTATGCGTCGAGGATGGCCGGGGAGAAGCGTCCCACGGTGCTGTTCCTGTGCGCGGACCGCGGTACGGCATACCTCGACACGGTGTTCGATCCCGCGTGGTCGAGCAGGCTCGAGTAGGCCGGGCCGTGCGCTTCGAGCTCTCGATCGTCGACGGCAAGACCGTATTCGACATCATCCGCGCCCAGCCGGAGGCATGCGTCGAG
>DATFFV010000473.1:0-4492 GCA_035249885.1 Gammaproteobacteria bacterium
TCCTCGGGGTTCACCGCCTGCTCGTTCGTGCTGGGCGGCGCGATCGTCGGGGGCGGCTCCTCGGGCGGAACCAGCATCTGCGTGCCCTTGACCACCGGGGGCGGCGCCTCGGGCTCCGGCTCGGGTGGCGGCGGCTCCGGCTCGGGTGGCGGCAGGAGCGGCGGCAACGGCAGGAGCTGCGCCCACGCGGGTTGCTGAACGGTCGATGCCCCACCGACCAGCGCGGCCAACGCCACGCCATACAGCCACCGTCTCGCAAACGATCTGCGTGCGGCGCTCATGACCCAAACCTCTCGACGGTCGCAAGGCCGGCAGAGCGCGCGAGCTGGGCGGCCACACTGAGCGGATCCTCCGGCGAGACGTCGTCGCTCGTCACCCAGCTCTCGACGATCGCCTGGATGCCGTACTGCAAGCGGTTCCGAAACACCCAGTCGAATCCCTCGAGCGCCGTGACGACGGACGACGACGCGCCCGTGTCGACGTGGATCAGCCTCGAAACGTCGACGCCGTTCGTAGCGGCAGCGATCAGCCCACCGCGCTCGCGGTCACCCGGAGCGTCTTCGAGACCACGATTCAGGAAGATCGAGCGCAATCCCGCCAACCCTTGCAGATCGCGCAGCTGCGCCCCCGTGCCGTGCACGACCACCATCGGCAACGCGCGATAGGGGCGTACCCCGAGGCCCGCTGCCTCGAGCGCGACCACCTCGGCGGCGCCCGGATGATGGTCGAACGTCAGGATCGCCTCGCGGAATGCGTGCCCCTCGAGCGACCACAACACGGCGTCCACGGTCAGACTCGGCGGCGCGGACGCCACGACACCGGGCCGCGGCATCGTGCCCGCTTGTGCATGCGCGGGCACTCGGCACAGGAGTACCGCGAACGCCAGCACGAGCAGCGCCAGAAGTTTCATCGGTCCGAGAAGTCCCTTCGGTCCCTGCACGACGCACCTCGTTCGCTCCGTCTGAACGGATAACGAGGACCGACGAGCGGCTATTCCGAGCATGAGCCGTTCGGCTCACGCTCGCGCGCGAAAGGCGCGCCTGTGCCGAGCGCCCCGGACGGGCCTCTCGGCGCAGGCGCGCCCAGCGATGCGCGATCAGCAGGCGATGCGGTCGATGCCCATGTAGGGACGCAGCGCGTCCGGGATCACGACGGCACCGTCGGCTTGCTGGTAGTTCTCGAGGACGGCGACGAGCGTGCGGCCGACCGCGAGGCCCGAGCCGTTGAGCGTGTGGACGAGCTCGGGCTTGCCGGTCTCGGGATTGCGCCAGCGCGCTTGCATGCGCCGCGCTTGAAACGCCTCGCAGTTGCTGCACGACGAGACCTCGCGGTACTTGCCCTGCCCCGGCAACCACACTTCGAGATCGTACGTCTTGGCCGAGCTCGGGCCCGTGTCGCCGCCGCAGAGTGCCATGACGCGATAGGCAAGCCCGAGCCGCTGGAGCACCTTCTCGGCATGCCCGACGAGAATTTCGAGCTCGCGGTAGGACTCCTCGGGCCGCGCGATGTGCACGAGCTCGACCTTGTCGAACTGATGCTGGCGGATCATGCCGCGCGTGTCCTGGCCGTAAGAGCCCGCCTCCGAGCGGAAGCACGGAGTATGCGCGGTCAACCGCAGCGGCAACTGCTCGGCCTCGACGATGGTGTCGCGCACGAGATTCGTCAGCGACACCTCCGCCGTCGGAATGAGGCGCAACTTGTTCTCGCCTTCGAGGGTGAACAGGTCCGCGGCGAATTTCGGCAACTGGCCCGTGCCGAACAACGTGGCGTCGTTGACGAGATACGGCACGTAGGCCTCGGTGTAGCCGTGCTCGCGCGTGTGCAGGTCGAGCATGAGCTGCGCGATGGCACGATGCAGACGCGCGACCGCTCCCGTGAGGACCACGAATCGCGCACCCGACAGTTTCGCGGCGGCGTTGAAATCGATGAGGCCGAGCTTCTCGCCGAGCGCCACGTGATCGAGCGGCTCGAACGACAGCTTCGGCGGAGTACCCCAACGCCGCACTTCGACGTTGGCGGCAGAATCGGCACCGTCGGGAACCGAGGCGTGCAGCACGTTCGGCAGTCGCGCAAGAAAATCGTCGAGCTCCGCAGTCAGAGCGGCGAGACGCTGCTCGCCACTCGCGAGCTCGTCGCCGAGCGCGCCGACCTCGCGCATCAGCGCGTCGACGTCGCCGCCCGCGGCCTTGGTGCGGCCGATGGCCTTCGAACGTTCGTTGCGCGCCTGGCGCAGGCCCTCGACGCGCGTTTGCAGCTCTTTGCGCTCGACCTCGAGCGCAAGGTAACGCTCGCGATCGAGCTTGAAGCCGCGCCGCGCGAGATTCGCCACGACGCCGTCGAGGTCTTGGCGCAGCGCCTTCGGATCCAACATGCGGCTAGCTTAGCAAACGCCGCTCGATGCGCTCACACCAGCCGCCGACCACCGCGAACGCGAGCACGCAACCGACGAGGACGCCGGCGAGATTGGCGGCCACGTCGTACCAATCGAACGAGCGCGAGCGCGTCAAACCCTGCAACAGGTCGAGCGCGACACCGAGCGCGAACAAGCCCGCGGCGATGGCGAGATAAAGTCCGCGCCGATAGAGCCCGGCGAACCACACCATGAGCAAGGCGTAGGCGCCGGCATGCATGATCTTGTCGTTGACCGTCACGGCTTGGATGACCCGGCCCGGCACGAGACTGCTCACGACGACGCCGACCACGAGCAGCCAGCCGAGCACAGACCAAAGCTTGGGAAGACGCAACGGCAACAAACGCGCTCAGCCTTCTCCGCTGACGTCGACACCGTCGGGCACTTCGAGCTCGAACGTGGCGTCGTCGATCTCGGGATTGACGACGAGATTGTCGAGTGTGATGCGCGTAACTTGGTTCAGGCCGTCGACGAGCTCGAGACGCTTCGGCGCGGTGCCGTCGAAGCCGATGCGCACGGACATGAAATCAGTGCCGCCGGCCTTCGGCGTGAGCTTGATCCAGTCGAGCCCCTCGAGCTCGTACGACTGTGTGACGGTGAAGCCCTCGCGCACGCTGCGATCGCCGCTCAGGAGCATCGCCGGGCTCGTCAAGAGGGTGTCGTCGAGCGGCGCCACCGTGACTTGCTCGAGCTCGACGTCGTAAATCCAGAGCTTCGTGCCGTCCGCGACCACCGTGAGCTCGGTTGGCTCGCGGTACGTCCAGCGAAAACGGTTGGGCCGCTCGAGCGCGAGTGTGCCCGTCTCCGTTTGCAGCAGGCGGTGATCGGCGGTCCAGATCTCTTGCTCGAACTCGGCAGCGAGGGACTTGACGTCGGCGAGAAATGCCTCGAGAGCTGCGAGCCCGGTCGCATCGTCGACGCTTTCGCCGGGCTGCTGCGCGGAAGCGGCCGCTACGGCCGCCGTCGACAACAGCAGGGCGCGGCTAATCGCCGGCCGGAGGCGGCGGCGCCAGAACTTCCCTGAATCCATTCGTCTGCAAGTTGCCAACGATGCCCGCCTCTTCCATGGTTTCGACCATCCGCGCCGCGCGGTTGTAACCGATCTTGAGCCGGCGCTGGATGCCCGAGATCGACGCCTTTCTCGTCTCGGTCACGATGCGTACGGCCTGATCGTAGAGGGGATCTTGCTCGCCGTCCAACTCGCCCGCGGGCGTGCTCGGCTCGAGGCCCAGCACGTCGGCGCCGGGGCCGTCCAGCACGTCCTCGATGTAATTCGGCTCGCCGTTCGCGCGGAGCGCCTTGACGACGGTGTGCACTTCGTTGTCCGAAACGAACGCGCCGTGCACGCGAATCGGCTGCGACGTGCCCGAGGGCAGGTAAAGCATGTCGCCGTGGCCGAGCAAGTGCTCGGCGCCGATTTGGTCGAGGATCGTGCGCGAGTCGACCTTGGCCGACACTTGGAACGCGATGCGGCACGGAATGTTCGCCTTGATGAGGCCCGTGATGACGTCGACCGACGGCCGCTGCGTCGCGACAATCATGTGAATGCCCGAAGCGCGCGCTTTCTGCGCGAGACGCGCGATGAGCTCCTCGACCTTCTTGCCGACCATCATCATCATGTCGGCGAGCTCGTTGATGATGACGACGACGTATGGCATCGGTTGGAGCTCAGGAGCGGTTTCGCCTTCGTTCTCGGGCACGAATGTGGGGTCGAGCAACGGCCGGCCGTTGTCGATGGCGTCGCTCACCTTGCGGTTGTAGCTGGACAGATGCCGCACGCCGAGGCCGGCCATTACGGTATAGCGGCGCTCCATCTCGGCCACGCACCAGCGCAATGCGTTGGCTGCCTGCTTCATGTCGGTCACGACGGGCGCGAGCAGATGCGGAATGCCTTCGTAGACCGACAGCTCGAGCATCTTCGGATCGATCATGATGAGCCGTACGTGCTCGGGCGTCGACTTATAGAGCAGGCTCAACACCATCGCATTGAGCGCCACGGATTTGCCGGAGCCCGTCGTGCCCGCGATCAAGAGGTGCGGCATGCGCGCGAGATCGGCCACCATCGGCGCGCCGCCGATGTCC
>DATFFV010000474.1:0-10159 GCA_035249885.1 Gammaproteobacteria bacterium
GCGCGGTGCGGCGTTGGCGCATCACTCGTTCTCCGCCGAGTTCGATGCCGCGAAGCCCGTCAAGCTCACGGGCATCGTGACGAACGTCGAGTGGACCAACCCGCACGTGTGGTTCTACATCAACGTCAAGGACGAGGCCACCGGCAAAGTGACGAACTGGGGCGCCGAGATGGGTCCGCCGCACGGCTTGCAGCGCGGCGGCTGGCGCCGCGAAACGCTCAAGATCGGCGAGTCGGTGACCGTCGACGGTTTCATGGCGCGCAACGGCGAGAATCGCATGAACGCGCGGACCGTCACGCTCACGTCCACGGGCGGCCGGCCAGGCCAGACGCTCGACGCCGACTCGAGCAGCCGCCAAGGTAACTAGTCGTTGAAGCCGGGCATTGCCCCGGCCGGTAGCGGAGAGAGCTCATGAAGCTGACCGTGTTCGCGTCCGTGTTGCTCATGACGGCCATCGTCATCGCCGATCCCGCCGCGGCCCAACGCCGCGGACGCAGAGCGGACGCGCCGCCGCCCGGGCCCGCTCCGCGCGACGCCGATGGCCGCGCGATCCTCTGGGGTGCCACGCCCGACGAGAAGGGCGTGTGGACGCCGATGTTCGGCATCACGGATCCCGTCAACGCGGCCGATCAGACGCCGTTCCAGCCGTGGGCGCGCGCGCTCTACGACGCGCGGCAGATCCACGAGCTCGAGCCGCACGCGCGCTGCAAGGCCAGCGGTACGGCGCGGCAATTCCAGACGCCGTACGGCGTCGAGTTCGTCGAGATGCCGGCCTCGAAACGCCTTTTCATTTTCGATATCGGCGGGCCGCACACGTTTCGCACGGTCTACATGGACGGCCGCCCGCATCCCGAGGATCTCGAGCCGAGTTACTACGGTCATTCGATCGGCCGGTGGGAGGGCGATACGCTCGTCATCGACAGCACGGGCTTCAACGAGAGCTTCTGGATGGATCGCCGCGGCATGCCGCACACGACACAGCTCCAAACCGTCGAGCGTTTCACGCGCAAAGACGCCGACACGATCGCCTATACGATCACGGTCCACGATCCCGGCGCGTACACGGCCGATTGGACGGGCGGGTTCGATCTGAATTTCGAGCGCGACCTCGAGCTGTTCGAATACTCGTGCCAGCAGGCGAACTATGCCGGCGAGCTCATGGTCGGCGGTGAACGGTCGAGCGTCGATCGCAGCAGCCCGATCGTCCCCTAGTCAGCTCGAGTTGCGCTCCTGCGCCGCTGGGCTCTGGGCTGATTGGCCGGTGCGCCACCCGCAGCGGCGGCGGTCGTGTCCCTGAACTACCTGATCTGGACGTTCGTCAAGCCGAGTCACCTCATTCTGCTCGTCGCGATCCTCGGCGTCGTGTTGTGGCGCAAGCCGCTCGGGCGGTGGTGCCGCGGCGCGGCCGTGATCCTCATCGTCGTATTCGGGCTCTTGCCGACGGCTGCGTGGCTCATGCGGCCGCTCGAGACGCGTTTCCCGATTCCGCCGGAGCGTCGCGTCGACGGCATCGTCGTGCTCGCAGGCGCGGAGATCGTGAAGCTCAGCGATTTCTATGGACAGCCGCAAGTGGGCTCGAGGGGCGATCGCCTGTTGACGTTCCTGGCGCTCGCGGCGCGGTATCCCGACGCACGGCTCGTCTTCAGCGGCAGGAACGAGTCGGCCGTCGGGCGCGACGTGATCCTCGGTGCAGGGATCGATCCGGGCCGCGTGTCCTTCGAAGACGCCTCGACGAATACGTGCGAGAGCGCTCGCGAGACGCGCGAGCTCGTGCAGCCGGCGCCGAGCGAGCGGTGGCTGCTCGTGACGTCGTCGTTCCATCTGCCGCGTGCGATGGGCTGTTTTCGGGCGGCGGCTTGGGAAGTCGTGCCGTACCCGGCCGATTTTCGGCGCGGCCCGAGCGCGTTCCACTGGGGACTCGTGGCTAACCTCGAGGACCTCGACTTGGCGGCTCACGAGTGGCTCGGCCTCGTTTACTATCGGGTGCGCGGCCACACGGACGAGCTGTTTCCGGCGCCGCGACGGCCATGAACGCGGGCAAAGTTTGACGATGAACCCGATTCGCGCGATTGAGCTTGCAGGCCACGGCGTTCGGCTCGAGCCGCTCGAGGCCCGCCACGAGCGCGATCTCGACGCGGCCGCGGCCGACGGCGCGCTCTGGGAGATCTGGTTCACGTCCGTGCCCGCGCCCGGCGAGACCAACAGGTACATCGAGACCGCGCTCGCGGGCCTGCGCGAGGGACGCATGCTGCCGTTCGCCGTGCGCAACCTCGCGAGCGGCGCAATCGTCGGCAGCACGCGGTTTCACGACGTCGCGGCCGAGATCGACCGCGTCGAGATCGGCTACACGTGGTACGCGAAGAGCGTGCAGCGCAGCCACGTCAACACGAGCTGCAAGCTGCTGCTCATGACGCACGCGTTCGAGGACTTGGGTTGCAGGGTCGTCGGTTTTCGCACCGACAAGTTCAACGTCGCCTCGCAGCGCGCGATCGAGGCGCTCGGCGCGCGCAAGGACGGGCTCATCCGGCATTTCTCGACGCGGCGCGACGGCTCGGCGCGCGACGTCGTGATGTACAGCATCATCGCCAGCGAGTGGCCCGAGGTGAAGCACCACCTCACGCGCCGGCTCGCTCGCTACGGGTCGCCGGCATAGCGCCGTGCGGAGGGAAAGCGAATGCTGACGACGACACCCGCCCGCGGCGCGCTCGGCTCACAGGTTCCCGGTGCGCTGCTCGTCGCGTTGCTCGCTGTCGCCGGCGTCGCGCGTGCGGAAGCGCCCGACCTCGTGCTGCTCGACGGCAAGATCGTCACGGTCGATGCAGAGCAGTCGCTGCACGAAGCGCTCGCGATCAGTGGCGACAAAATCGCGGCGCTCGGCACGACGGCCGAGATCCGCGCGCTCTTAGGTCCCGACACGCGCGTCGTACCGCTCGGCGGGCGCACCGTGATTCCGGGCCTCATCGACTCGCACCTGCACGCGATCCGCGCGGCGTTGTCGTTCAGCACCGAGGTCAACTGGATCGGCGCTCGCTCGCTCGCAGAAGCGCTCGACCGCATCCGGGCGGGCGCGCGGCGCAGGCCGCCTAACTCCTGGCTCATCGTCGCCGGTGGTTGGAACGAGCTCCAGTTCGCCGAGCGGCGGAGGCCCACGCAGGCCGAGCTCGAGGCCGCGGCGCCGAATAATCCCGTCTACGTGCAGCTCGGTTACGGCTGGGTCGTGATGACCGACGACGGGTATGCTGCGCTCGGCATCGCGAGCGACGCCGATCTGCCCGGCGGCGGCACCCTGGTGCGCAACGGCGACCGGCTCACGGGCGAGGTCAGCGGCGGGCAGGGCGCGATCATCGCCCTCTTCGATCGCTTGCCGAAGCCCACGTTCGCCGATCAGGTGCAGGGCACGAAGGAGTTTTTCCGCGAGCTCAATCGGCTCGGGCTCACGGGCGTCGTCGATCCCGGCGGCAACAATCTGTTTCCTGCGGACTACCAAGCGCTGTTCGACGTCTGGCGGCGCCGCGAGCTCACCGTGCGCGTGGCCTACAGCTTGAACGGGCAGACGGCCGGCCAAGAGCTCGCCGAGCTGCAGGGCCTCACGGCGCTGCTGCCCATGGGCTTCGGCGACGAGTTGCTGCGCTTCAACGGGCTCGGCGAGCGCATCACGTTCGCGATGAACAACAACCCCGAGCCCACGGCCGAGCACGAGGAACGCTACTACGAGATCGCGCGCTGGGCGGCCGAGCGCGGGATGGCGATCACGATGCACTGGGGCCCCGACGCCACGGTCGATCACTTGCTCGACATCTTCGAGCGCGTGAACCGCGAGCAGTCGATCGCGCCGCTGCGCTGGTCGATCGCGCACTTGAACGACGCGTCGGAGGCGACGCTGAAGCGCATGAGCGCGCTCGGCGTCGGCTGGACGGTGCAGGACGCGATGTACTTCGGCGGCGAGGATCTCGTGCGCCGGCAAGGCGCGGACGCCGCGCGGCGCATGCCGCCCGTCGTCACGGGCCGAAGGCTCGGCGTGAACATCGGCGCCGGCACCGACGCGCATCGCGTCGCGTCGTATAACCCGTTCACGGCCCTCAAGTGGTTCCTCGACGGCAAGACCGTGGCCGGCACGCCGATCCGCGGTCCCGAAGAGACCCCCGACCGGCTCGCCGCGCTCGAGCTTTACACGCGCGGCAGTGCCTGGTTCTCGTTCGACGACGGCGTGCGCGGCTCGCTCGAGGTCGGCAAGCTCGCCGATCTCGCCGTGTTGTCGGCGGATTACCTCACGGTACCGATCGAGGAGGTCGGGAACATCGAGTCGGTGTTGACATTGCTCGGCGGCGACGTCGTCTACGCCGCGGGCGAGCTCGCGGCACTCGAGAACTGAGGAGGCGCCATGGCGGGGGGCACGGAGCTCGCATTGCGGTGCCGCTGCGGCACCGTGCGCGGCGTCGCGCGCGGCGTCGCACCGAACACGGTGAATCACTGCTTCTGCTATTGCGACGACTGCCAAGCGTTCGCGCATTTTCTGGACCGAGCCGACGACGTCCTCGACACGCACGGCGGCACGGAGATCACGCAGATGTCGCAAGCGAACGTCGCCTTCACGGCCGGCGCCGACAAAGTTGCGGCCATGCGGCTCTCGGCGAAAGGAATGATTCGCTGGTACGCGAGCTGCTGCGGCACGCCCATTGGCAACACTTTGGCCACGACCGCGATGCCGTTCGTCGGTCTAATCAAAGCATTCATCGACGCGCCGGCCGCAGCGCTCGGCCCGATCCGCGGCCGCGGCTTCGCGAAGAGCGCGAAAGGCGGCCGCGCAGCAGTTCCGAAGGACGGTCTACCGGAAGTCGTCATGATTGCGCGCGTGCTCGCGAAGGTGTTGCGCTGGCGCCTACGCGGCGACCATCGCCGCTCGGCGCTGTTCGATACTGCGACGGGTCAACCGCGTGTGGCCCCGCGCGTGCTCGAGACGGCCGAGCGCGAGGAGCTCAGGCGGCGTTGCGCTGCGTGGCGCTCGTCGCCTTGAGGTCGCCGCGGTTGAGCAGCAGCTGCGCCGCGAGCGTCACGGCGGCCGCGGCGGACAAGTAATAGCCGACGTACGCAACGCCGTACGAATCCGCGAGGCCGGTCGCGATGTACGGCGCCAGCGAGCCGCCGAGAATCCCCGCGAGGTTGAAGGTGAGCGACGCGCCCGTGTAGCGCACGGCCGTTGGAAACAGCTCGGCGAGCGCGGTGCCGAGCGCGCCGTAGGTGCAGCCCATGAGCGCGAGCCCGAGCGACAGGAAGAACACCGTCGTCGGCGTGTCGTGCGACGAGAACAGCGGCGCGAACGCGAAGCCGAAGGCGATCACCGCGACGCTCGAGGCCATGAGCATCGGCCAGCGCCCGACGCGATCGGCGCCGAGCGCCGTGAGCGGAATCGTCGCGGCGAGGAACAGCACGCCGATGAGCTGTAGCCGCAGGAATTCCTGGCGCGTGTAGCCGAGCTCGTCCGTGCCCCACGCGAGCGTGAACACGGTCATGAGATAGAACACGACGAACGTCGTGACAGCGGCCAGCGTTGCGAGCACGAGCGTGCGCGTATGTGCGCGACAGACGACGAGGATCGGCACGCGCACGCGCTCCGCGCGCTCGACAGCGCGTCGAAAAGCCGGCGTTTCGGTGAGCCTGAGGCGCACCCAGAGGCCGACGAGCACGAGCACGGCGCTCGCGAGGAACGGCACGCGCCAACCCCAGGCGAGGAAGTCGGCGTCGCTCTGCGTCTCGGTGAGCACGATGAAGATGCCCGTCGAGCCGATGAATCCGAGCGGCGCGCCGAGCTGCGGAAACATGCCGTACCAACTCTCCTTGCCCGGCGGCGCGTTCTCGGTCGCGAGCAGCACGGCGCCGCCCCATTCGCCGCCCAGGCCCAAGCCCTGGCCGAAGCGACAGAGCGCGAGCAGCACGGGCGCGGCGATGCCGATCGCGGCATAGGTCGGCAAGAGGCCGATCGCGACGGTCGACAAACCCATCGTGAGCAACGCCGCGACGAGCGTCGCCTTGCGGCCGATGCGATCGCCGAAATGGCCGAACAGGGCCGAGCCCACGGGCCGCGCGAAAAACGCGAGCGCGAACGTCGCCAACGAGCGCAGCGTCGCCGTCGCGGGGTCGGCGTCGGGAAAGAACAGCTGCGGAAACACGAGCACGGCGGCCGTGCCGTAGATGTAGAAATCGAAGAACTCGATCGTCGTGCCGATCAAGCTCGCGAAGAGCACGCGGCCTTGAGTCATGTAGGGCGGGGATTATACGGGCGCGTCAGGCAGAGTGGCGTCGACGGCGCGCCGCGAGCAGGGCGCTCGCGAGCAGCACGAGGAGACCTAAGTCCGTGCTGCCGCCACCGCCGCTGCGCACCGGCGCCGAGTCGTTGTCGTCGATCGTCACCGTCAGCGTGCTCGAGCCGTCGAGCGTGGCGCCGTTGGTCGGCGCGGACAGCGTCAACGTCAGCGTTTCGGCGCCTTCGACTACCGTGTCGTTGGTGACGGGAATGGCGACGACCTTGTCGGCGAGGTCGCCTGCAGCCCACGACAGCGAGCCGCTGCTCGCCGAGTAGTCCGTGCCCTCGGTCGCCGTGCCGGGCGCCGTCGCGTACTGAACCGTGACTGCGCCCGCGCGCCCGCCGACGCGCTGCACGCGCACGTTGATGCTCGCGGCTTCACTACCGTTTGCCGCGAGCGCGGTGAAGCCGACGCGGCCGACGTTCTGATCGAGCGTGCGCGCGTGGTCGCGCAGCACGAACAACCCGTTCTCGATGTCGCTCACGAGGATGTTGCCCGAGGGCAAGAACGGATAGACGCCCCAAGTGCCGTCGGTGCCAGCCGAATTGGCCGCCGGCGTGAGGTAATTGTCGAAATGCGCCACCTCCACGAGTTGGTTCGGATTGGCCGCATCGAATACGACGACGCCGCGCCGGTAGTGCGACACGTAGTAGAAGTTGCCGTGCGTGTAGCCGTTGTGGTCGGTCGTCGTGGTACCGCCCTGGTAGCTGATCGCCACGGTGGGTGCGCGCAGGTTGGCAAGGTCGAGCGTGTAGATGCGCGTGCTCGTGCCGAATTGGATCTCTTCGAGCTCGTCGTGGAAGAAGACGTAGCGTTGGTCGGCCGTGGGCCAGCCCGAGTGGATGTAGCGATTGCCGGGATTCGTGGCCGCACCCAAGAAAACGGCCTGCACGGGATTAGTGACGTCCCAAATCTCGACTTGATCGACGTCGAAGTCGACGAGCACGTCGCACGGGTTGTGGCCGGGCGCGCACTGTGCCGTGCGCGCGTCCGTGATGCGCAGGCTCGTCGAGTCATGCATGTAGTGGCCGTTGTTGGCGGCCGAGAGAAATTGCGGCATGGCGGGGTTCGCGAGGCTGTACGCGCGCCACGAGCCGCCCGTGATGTTCGATCCCGCGACGTAGAGTAAAGGTGTCGCGCCGGGTAACGCGACGTTGGTCGAGTAATCGATGTTCGAAACGTAGAGCGTGTGCTGCGAGCTCGTGTCCGAGTTCGTCGACGCGAGCACGGCGCTGTTCGGCAGGCCCGACATGTCGATCGTTTGCAACCCGCTGTTGGCTGCCTCGGTCGTGACATAGGCGTACGCACGCCAGCGCAGCGCGATCGGATCGTGGACTTGGTAGACCTTGACCTCGCGCCACGACGACGGGTTGCCGGAAATCGTGACGACCTGGCGCGGGTTCGCGGGGTCCGTGACTTCGACGATCGCCGTGCCGTTCCGGAGCCCCACGACGGCGTACTCGCGGTTGTCGTTGCGATCGACGAAGCCCCAGACGTTGGCGGCCGACAGGGGCGCGCTCGCGAACGCGCCCAGCGCGATCTGTGACTCAAAATCGAGGTTGCGGCACGGGAACGATCCCGCCATGCCCTGCGTGCACGTGGCCGGTGCGGCGGCCGCCTGTTGGAGCGCCGTGCCGCCCGCGAGCGAGAACACCCCACGCACGGCTGCGGCCCGGCTCTCGGCCCAGTGAAAGCCGCGCAGCGCGAGCGTGTTGCGGTAACGCTCGTCGACGCCGAAGACGATCGATTGGACGCGCTCGGGACGCGATTCCACGAAGTGATCGGCCGCGTCGTAGCCGCCCACCGCGTGCACCGGGCCGTGGAGATACGTCTCGGGATCGATGCCGCTGAGATCGAAGATGCCGGCGCCGACTTTGACCGTGTTGCCGGCCTCTGCCCGCGCGAGCGCGTAGCGGATCGAGACGCAGGGCGCGTGATGATCGAGACAATTGCCGGCGTCGACGCCGCCGGGTAGGACGAAGCGAGCGCCGACCGATTCGTCGTGCGAGGCGCGGATCGCCGTGAGCACGGTGGCAGCGGCGAGAGTCGCGGCGAGAATTCGAGCGGTGCGCATGCGTCCCGTCCTTTTTCGCTGACTAGCCCTTGGTTCGAGCCGGATCGGCGTGAGCTCAACGCCGGCCCCTGAAGCGCGGCGCGTGGACAGCACGTGCCCGCCTAAGGCAGTATCGTTCCAACACCAAGAACTCTACCAGGGGGTTGTCATGTTGCGTACATGGTGCACTGCGTTGGTCATCGGTCTCATGCTCACGGCGCCGGCCGTGGCACAGGCGCCGATGACGAATCAATCGGTCATCGACCTCGCCAAAGCCAAGATGAGTGACGACATAATCCTGGCCGCCATCCGCGGCTCGAAACCCAGCTTCGATTTGTCGGCCGACGGCCTCATCGCGCTCAAGAACGCGGGCGTCTCCGATGCCGTGCTCCAAGAGATGCTGCGCGTGAACAGCGGCGGCGCAGCGGCGTCGGCGGCGGCGGGCGCAGCGGTGGCCGGCGGCCTCAATCCCGAGGAGGTCGTGCTCATCGACGGCGGCACCGAGCAGGGCATGAAGTATCTCTCGCCGCAGCTGCGCGCCGCGGCGCGAGCGCTCGGGTTCGGCGGCATGGCGCAGTACGCGGTGCTCGCCGGCGAGGCCGCGAGGCTGCGTACGAGCAAGACACCGAAGTTCCGCATCGCCGTGCCGAACAACGCCCAGCCCGAGAGCTACTTCACGTTGGCGAGCTTCGCGGTGCGCAACAACGGCAGCCGCGAGGTGCAGGTCGGCGGCGGCTACATCAGCTACTCCACGGGCATCAATCGCGATCGCGTCGTACCCGTGAGCTACGAGCAGGCGGCCGATCAGTCGAAGGCGCCGGCAAATTTCACGATCTACGAAGTCACGTCCGACAAAGCCCTCGACAAGGGCGAATACGCCGTCGTGCTCTACTCGAGCCAGATTCGCTCCACGGGCTACTTCCTGTCGGGGCTCGACAGCTACTTCGACTTCGGCGTCGACTGACGCCGCAAGCGGCCCGTCCCGCGCCGCGGCTCGGTTTCACGGCTACCCGCTCGGCCCAAGGTTGTAACCTTTGGCCGGGCCGCCCGTGTGTGTGTTTGTGGTGCAACGGAAGAGGCGATGCCGCAACCGAGCCGACAACCCGAGCCTTCTTTAGAGCCAGCCGTGGCCGACGAACAGCGTGAAGAAGGCGGCGTGATCTCGGGCTGGCGCTTTCGGCTCGCCGTGTTGCAGCACGACAAGGCCGTCTATCGACTGGCGGCCGCTTTGTTGCGCGATGCGCGCGAGGCCGAAGACGTGGCACAGGAAGTTTTTTTGAGTTACTGGCACAACGGCGCCCACGTGGAGCGGCCGCGCGAATGGCTGCTGCGCGTCGCGCGCAACGCCTGTCTCGATCGCCTGCGTAAGACCGGCCGGCTCGTGAGCCACGAGGAGGCCGAGATACCCGAAGCCAGCTACGACCGTGACCCGGCGTGGCACTACGAGCAGCGCGAGCTCGCCGCCGAGCTCCGCGAGTGCTTGGACACCCTACCCGAGCCGCAGCGCAGCCTCATCGTGCTGTTCGACGTGCAAGGCTGCGACGGCGCGACGTGCGCGCGCGTGCTCGGGCTCAACATCAATCAAGTCAAGGTGTATCTGCACCGCGCGCGGCGGCGGTTGCGACTACAGCTGGAGCGCTCCCAATGACGGACCAAGATTTGAACGGCGAATGGGCACGGAGCCAAATCGAAGCGTGGGTCGACGGCAGTCTCCCGGAAGCGAGCCGCGAGCGCATGCGCGCCGCGTTGCAGCGCGATCCGCGTCTGCGCGCCGCCGCCGAGCGTGCCGCTGCAGTGCAGCGCG
>DATFFV010000475.1:0-2125 GCA_035249885.1 Gammaproteobacteria bacterium
CTCGAGCCGCGGAGCTGCATGGCCCACTGGCAGGGCGACAAGGTGTTCGTCTACGGCTCGACGCAGAGCCAGACGGCCGTGATGCCGAACCTCGCGCGGCTCGCGGGCGTCGAGCCGGATCAGCTCGTCTACATCGCCGAGGTCTGCGGCGGCGGCTTCGGCTCGAAGATCAATCCGTACCCCGTGATGGGCGTGCCCATCTACATGGCCAAGAAGACCGGCATGCCGGTGCTCATGCGCGTGAGCCGCGCCGAAGAGGCGCTGTTCGGCTCGTCGCGGCCCGCGTTCCAGGGCCGCATCAGAATGGGCTTTCGCGCAGACGGTCGCGTCACGGCCGTCGATCTCGCCATCGTGCAGCAGAACGGGCCGTACAACGGCGGCGGCGATCTCGGCGGCGCGGCCGGCGCCGTGTCGCTTCTCTATCAGCCGCTCGCGATGCGCTACCGGGGTATCCAGGTCAGCACCAACACGACGCCCACGGGCGCGCAGCGCGGGCCGGGCCAGAACCAGATCGCGGCCGCGATCGAGCCGCTCATCGACAAAGCCGCGAAGCAGCTTGGGCTCGATCGCCTCGCGATTCGCCGCGTCAACGCAGCCGGAAACGATGCGAAGTACGACTCGCAGCAGGGCCCCGTCACGAGCGCGTATCAACGCGAAGCGCTCGATCGCGGCGCGGCCGCGTTCGAGTGGGAGCAGCGCAGATCACGCAGCGGCGCGACGCGCGGCTCGAAGGTCACCGGCATCGGCATCGGCCAAGCATTTCACTCTGCCGGGCGTGGCGGGCTCGATGGCATCGTTCGCATCACGACCGACGGCAAGCTGCACATCCACTGCGGCGTCGGCAACCTCGGCACGTTCTCGTACGCCGCGGTGTCGCGCGTCGCGGCCGAGGTGCTCAAGGTGAGCTGGGACAACTGCGTCATCGAGCGCGGCGACTCGCGCTTGGGGTTGCCGTTCTCGTCGGCGCAGTCGGGCAGCAACACGTCGTTCACGATGTCGCGCGCGACGTATGCCGGCGCGATGGACGCGCTAGCGAAGCTCAAGGAGATCGCGGCCGCGACACTCGGCGGCGCCGCCGACGACTACGACGTCGAGAACGAAGCGGTGTTCGCGAAGGCGGACCGCAGCAAGAGCATGACGTACGCCGCGGCCGCGCAGCGCGCCATCGACCTCGGCGGCCGCTACTCGGGGCTCGAAGTGCCCGAAGATGTCAACGCCGTGACGAAGCTCGGCGCCGGGGCCATCGCGGGCACGGGCCTCATCGGCGTGGCCAAGGACAACATCGCCGTGACGGGCATGGTGCCCGCAATCGCGATCGGTTTCGTCGAGATCGAGCTCGACAAAGAAACCGGCAAGGTCGACATCGTCGACTATCTCGGCGTCGCCGATTGCGGCACCGTGCTCCATCCCATGGGCTTGAGCGCGCAGGTCCGGAGCGGCGCGGTCATGGGCTTCGGCATGGGCCTCTCCGAGCGGCACATCTACGATCCGCAGAACGGCCTGCCGGCCAACATCGGGCTCATTCAGGCGAAGCCCGCCTCGTATCTCGATGTGCCGTCGCACATGCAGACGCTCGCAGTCGACATTCAGGACCCGCAGAACCCGATCGGCGCGAAGGGCATCGGCGAGCCCGTGCAGGGCTGCGCCACGGCGGCCGTGCTCGCGGCGATCGCGGATGCGCTCGGTGGCCACTACTTCAATCGCGCCCCCGTGCTGCCCGACATGATCGTCAACGCGGCCGCGGGCCGCGAGCAATCGCACAAGCCGCTCCAGGTCAGCACGGCCTAGCGCTCACGACCGCCGGCGGCACTCGTCGAGAATCTCGGCTTGGCGGCGCGCCGGTGAGTCGATGATCTCGTAGAACTCGGCGATGAACGCGGCCGCGGTCGCGCGGTGCTTGTCGTCCAATCCCGGCTGAGTAGCGATGAGCTCCGCGATCGCCGCGCGGCGCTCCTGAAAATGCGCGAACAGCGCGGGCCAATCGACCGCCGTCGAGCAGAAGCCGCGGAATAGACGATCGGTGACGCTATTGATCGGGAGCTCGGGCGGCGGCCCCGCGTAGGGAGCGTCGACGAGGCCCGAGAAGTCGAAGTCGAACGGCACCACGAGCTGCGACGCGTCGGCC
>DATFFV010000476.1:0-12201 GCA_035249885.1 Gammaproteobacteria bacterium
TCGCGAGCACGAGCTCGGCGCGGTGCTCCTTGAGCGGCACGCGCTCGGCGTCGCCGCCGACGACGGCGAAGGCCCCGTCGGCGCTCGCCGCTGCGGCGCGCAGCATGCGTTGGCTCGAGTCGAGCGCCACGACCTGCGCCGCGGGATACCGCGCCGCGAGCGCGCCGGCGCCGCTGCCTAAGCCGCAGCCGAGATCAACGATGAGGCGCGGCGCGAGCCGCAGTAGCTCGAGCCGTGCGAGCAGGCGCGTGCGCGCTTCGTCGTGAATGAAGCAGGCACCGGCGAAATGCCCGCTTTTGCGGGCCGCGCGGTCGAAGGCGCGCCTGGCCGCGCGCTTTTCGGGCAGCGCTTCGTCGAGACTGAGCGTCACGGCGTGGGCGGCGCTACTCTGCCGCCGCGCCCGGCTCGGGGTGGAGGCCGAGGCGCGCGAACAGCCGTTGGTCGGCGGCCGTGTCGGGATTGCCCGTCGTGAGCAGCTTCTCGCCGTAGAAGATGGAGTTCGCGCCCGCGAAGAAGCACAGCGCTTGGAGCTCGTCGCTGAATTCGCTGCGCCCGGCCGAGAGGCGCACGTGCGAGCGTGGCATGAGAATGCGCGCGACGGCGATGCAGCGAACGAACTCGAACGGATCGACCGGCGCGGCGCCCGCGAGCGGCGTGCCCGGGATCGGTACGAGGTCGTTGATGGGCACGCTCTCGGGCTGCGGCTCGAGCGTCGCGAGCGTGTGCAGCAAACCGATGCGGTCGGCGCGCGTCTCGCCCATGCCGACGATGCCGCCGCAGCAGACCTTGACGCCCGCGGTGCGCACTCGCGCGAGTGTCTCGAGCCGATCCGCGTACGTGCGCGTCGTGATGATCTGCTCGTAGAACTCGGCCGACGAGTCCAAGTTGTGGTTGTAGTAGTCGAGCCCGGCCTCGGCGAGGCGCTCGGCTTGACCCGGCTTGAGCAGGCCAAGCGTCGCGCAGGTCTCGAGCCCCAGGGCCTTGACCTCTTTGATCATGGCGAGGATCGGCTCGAGCTCAAAGTCCTTGGGCCCGCGGTACGAGGCGCCCATGCAGAAGCGCGTGGCCCCGGCTTCTTTGGCGCGGCGCGCCGCGGCGCGCACCTCGTCGAGCGGCATGAGGTCGTGGCGGTCGACGCCCGTCGTGTAGCGGATGCTCTGCGGGCAATACGCGCAGTCCTCGGGACAGGCGCCGGTCTTGATCGAGAGCAGCGTCGAGACCTGCACGGCGCAGGGGTCGAAGTGCTGCCGATGCACGCACTGCGCGGTGTAGAGCAGGTCGTTGAACGCCAGGTCGAACAGTGCCTCGACCTCGGCACGCGCCCAGTCCGCGCGCGGCGCCGCCGTGACGCGCGCGCGGTAGCGCGTTTCTCGCTCGACTGCCGACATTCTTCGCTCGCCTTCGGCGCGCTCGCGGCGCGACGCTGCAGTATCGGAAACGCCCGCGAGCACTGTCAACTTCGGCTTCACGGTCTGGTTTACGGCATGTGGGACGCGTTGTTCGTCGAAAGCTGCCCGGCGTGCGGCGGGGCCTCGCGTCGCGGCTTCTGCGCCGTGTGCGCGCACGAGTTCGCGCGCGTACCGCGCGCCTGCCTGCGCTGCGGGCTCGCGACGCCGGTTGCGCGCTGCCCGTTGCGCGGCGTTCGTTGGTCCGTCGCGGCCGTCGTCGCGCCCTTCGACTACGCGCGGCCGCTCGAGCACTACGTGCATGCGCTGAAGTATCGCGGCGTGCGGTCGTTGGGCCGCGCGCTCGCGCTGCTGCTCGCGCCGGCGCTCACGGCGGTGCGCTCCGGAGTCGATGCGCTCGTACCCGTGCCCCTTCATCGCACCCGCCGTTGCGAGCGCGGCTACAACCAGGCGCGCGAGATCGCCATGCCGCTCGCGCACGAGCTTAGGGTGCCGCTGCTCGAGCGCGGCATCGTGCGGCGCCTCGCGAGCACCGCGCAGACAGGCCAAAGCGCGCTGCAACGGCGCGCGAGCGTAGCGCGAGCCTTCGAGGTGAGCCGCGACCTGCGTGGCCGGCGCATCGCCATCGTCGACGACGTCGTGACGACGGGCGCCACGATCAACGCGCTCGCCGCCGAGCTCATGGCCGCGGGTGCACAGAGCTGCCTCGCGTTCGCGGTCGCCCGCACCGCGGAGCGCCGCGACGAGCAATCAGGCGCGGAACGTGTAGTCGAGCACGATGCCTGCGAACACCGCCGCCCCGAACCAGGCGTTGTTCAAGAACGCACGGAAGGCCTGCACGCCGTCGCGGTCGCGGATGAGGTAGCCCTGATAGGCTGCGAAACAGGCCGCGGCCCCGAGACCGCCGTAGTACCAGGCGCCCAAGGCCGCGCTGCGGCCGACGAGCACGAGACTCGCGAGCAGCAGCACCTGTAGGCCCGCGATGAACTGCCGATCGAGCTCGCCGAACAGGACAGCCGTCGAGCGCACCCCGACCTTGAGATCGTCGGCTCGGTCGGTCATCGCGTACAGCGTGTCGTAGACGACGACCCAAATCATCGCGGCCAAGAACAGCAGCCAACCGACGCGCGGCACGTCGCCGGTGCTCGCGGCGAACGCCATCGGCACTCCCCACGAGAACGCGACGCCGAGCACGAACTGTGGCGTCGACAGGAAGCGCTTCGTGAACGGGTAAATCACCGTGATGACCGCGCCGGCCGCCGCGAACGTGAGGGTGAGCGTGTTCAAACTGAGCACGAGGCCGAGCGCTATGAGCATGAGCGCCGCGAACAGGAGCAGCGCTTCGGCGGGCGCTACCTCGCCCGTCGCGAGCGGCCGGTCCGCCGTGCGCGCGACGTGGGGATCGATCTTGCGATCGACGAAGTCGTTGATGACGCAGCCCGCGGAGCGGACCACGATCGTACCGAGCACGAGGATCAAGAACACGCGCTCGTCGGGGCGGCCGGCCGACGCGATCCACAGCGCCCAGAGCGTCGGCCAGAGCAGCAGCCAAATGCCGATGGGCCGGTGCAGGCGCATGAGCCGCAGGTAGCGCGAATAGTGCTGCACGAGCCCCTGCACGTGGCGCCGCCACGGCATTCGCTTTGTCGCGGTAATGCTCGCGCTGCGGTTGCTCAACGGTGAAACTCTTTGGCTCCGCGCATCGCGGCGATTCTAGGGGCCGCAGCGCCCACGGGGCAAACGCGGCGCTTCACACTTTGGCGTACTCGGCCTCGCCGCGGCTCCAACGGCGAATCAGTGCGTCGCTCGCGGCCTGGCTCGTCGCGAGCAGCTCTTCCGAGATCTCGATGACGGCGGGCAAGAGGTCGGCGTCGCGCCGAAGGTCGGCCACACGCAGCTGCTCGATACCCGTCTGGCGCGTGCCGAGCACCTCGCCCGGGCCGCGCAGCTCGAGGTCCTTCTGCGCGACTTGAAACCCGTCGTTGGTGGCGCGCAGCACGTTGAGCCGCTCGCGCGCGACGTCGGTCAGCGGCGGCCGGTAGAGCAGCACGCAGCTCGAGGCCTGCGTGCCGCGCCCCACGCGGCCGCGCAACTGGTGGAGCTGCGCTAAGCCCATGCGCTCGGCGTTCTCGACGACCATGAGCGTCGCGTTCGGCACGTCGACACCAACCTCGATGACGGTGGTCGCGACGAGCAGGCTGAGCTCGCCGCGCTTGAACGCGCGCATCACGAGGTCCTTGTCGGCGGGCTTCATGCGACCGTGGATCAGGCCGATCGCCGTGCCGGGCAGCGCTTCCTTGAGCTCGCGCTCGAGCGCGCTCGCGGCCTGAGAATCGACGACCTCGGATTCCTCGATGAGCGGGCAGACCCAATACGCCTGGCGGCCCGCGCCGCAGTGCGCGGCGATGCGCAGGACGAGCTCGGCGCGGCGCTGCTCGGGCATGACCACGGTCTTGACGGGCTGCCTCCCCGGCGGCAGCTCGGCGATTTGGGAGTAGTCGAGGTCGGCGTAGGCAGTCATCGCGAGCGTGCGCGGGATCGGCGTCGCCGTCATGATGAGCTGGTGCGGCACGAGCTCGCCGGCCGCGCCCTTCTGCCTGAGCTTCCGCCGCTGCTCGACGCCGAACCGATGCTGCTCGTCGACGATGACGAGCGCGAGCCGGTGAAACGTCACGCTCTCCTGGAACAACGCGTGCGTGCCGACGACGACGCCGGCGCGGCCGTCGGCGACCATCGCGAGCGTCGCGGCACGCGTACGCGCGGGTTGGGCGCCGATCAACGCGGCCACCTCGATACGCAGGGGAGTAAGCCAACGGTCGAAGCTCGCGAAGTGCTGCTCGGCGAGCAGCTCGGTCGGCGCCATGACGGCGGTCTGACAGCCCGCCGCAGCCGCGACCACGGCCGCCGCCGCGGCCACGACGGTCTTGCCGGAGCCGACGTCGCCTTGCAGCAACCGGTTCATCGGCTGCGCGCTTCCTAAGTCCGCCACGATCTCCGTGAGCGCGTGCCGCTGCGCGGCCGTCAGCACGAACGGCAGCGCGGCCGTGAGCTCCGCGAGTCTCGCCGTGGGCTTGGGGAGCGGTTGCGCTCGCTCGTGGCGCGCGAGCGCCGCCGAGCGCCGCAAGCTCAAGCGCTGGGCGACGAGCTCCTCGAGCGCGATGCGGCGCGCGCATGGATGGCGCCCGATGAGCAGCTGCTCCGTCGCGGCATCGCGCGGCGGCGCGTGCAAGTACGTGAGCGCCGCGGCGAGCGACGGCCACGGCTCGCCGACGTGCGTGCGCGATGCCAGCGCGTCCGCGAGATAGTCCGTGAGCGGCTCGCGCGCGAGCGCGGCAACCGCGTGCGCGACGATTCGCCGGATCGTCTGCTGGTACAGCCCTTCCGTCGTGGGATAGACGGGCGTCAAGCTGTCGTTCGGCTCCGCGTCGTCGTCGCTGACGACGCGATGCTCGGGATGAATCATCTCGAGACCCAAGGGCCCCGAGCGCACCTCGCCGTAGCAGCGCACGCGCCGGCCGCGCGCGAGCGCCTGCTCGACGCCGCGATTGAAGTAGAACCAGCGTAGCGTGAGCGCGCCCGTGCCGTCGGCGAGGCGGCACAGCAACGAGCGCCGCCGCCGATGGACGACGTCGCTGATCTCGATGACGCCCTCGACGAGCACCTTGTCGCCGACGGCCAAGCTGCCGATGGGCCGTAGCGCCGTGCGGTCTTCGTAGCGCTGCGGCAGGAGGCAGAGCAGGTCGCCGATCGTCCGGACACCGAGCTTCGCGAGCCGCTCGGCGATCTTCGGGCCGACGCCCGCGAGGCGGTCGACCGGCTTATCGAAGAGCGTTAGGGGCGGCGCAGCGATCGAGACCGCCTAGAGCACGAGAATGCCGTCGACTTCGACGGCCGCACCGCGCGGTAGCTGCGCGACGCCGATCGCGGCTCGCGCGGGATACGGCTCCTCGCAGTACTCCGCCATGATCTCGTTGACGATGGGGAAGTTGGCGAGATCCGTGAGATACACCGTGATCCGCACGGCGTTGGCCAACGAGCCGCCCGCGGCGCCCGCGACCGCGGCCAGATTGTCGAACACCTGGCGAATCTGCGCGCGAATGTCGCCTTTGACGAGCTCCATCGTCTTGGGATCGAGCGGAATTTGCCCGGACAGATAAACCGTGTTGCCGGCGCGAATGGCTTGGCTGTACGGGCCGATGGCGGCCGGCGCACGACTCGTGTGGATCGGTTCTTTGGCCATGGATTCTCTGGTCAGCTGGCGCTGCGCGTCACGCGCACGACGCCCGGAATCGTGCGGATGCTGCGCACCACCTGCGCCAGCTGGCGGCGGTCGCGCACTTTCAGGCGGAACACGAGCGCCGTGGCGTCGCCGTCGCGGTCGACGCGCACGTGCTCGATGTTGGTGTGCGTCGCGGAAATGCGGCCGGCGACCTCTGCGAGCAGGCCGACGCGATCGAGCGTGCGCACGAGGATCTCGGACTCGAACTCGCCTTTGACGCCGCGCGTCCAGTTGACGGGGATCCACTTGTCCGGCTGCTTGCGATACTCGGCAAGATTGCGGCACCGGTCGCGGTGGATCACGATGCCGCGGCCGCTCGACATGAAGCCGACGATCTCGTCGCCCGGGATCGGATAGCAGCAATGCGCGTAGCTCACGACCGCGCCTTCGGTGCCCGCGATCTCGAGCGGCTTGCGCCGCGCGGCGGCGTCGGAATCGGGCTCGTCGCCTTGCAGGGCGAGCAAGCCGGCGATGACGGGCGCCAGGCGCTCGCCCAAGCCGACTTGCTCGAGCAACGTGGCGTCGTCAGCGACGCCGAGCTCCTTGCGCAACAGCTCGAGGCGCGCCTTCGGCACGCGGCGCAGGCTCAAAGAGTACGACAAGAGCTCCTGGTTGATGAGCCGGCGGCCGAGCTCCTGGGCTTCATCGCGCTTCAAATTCTTGAGGTAGCCGCGGATCGCGTTGCGCGCTTTGGCTGTCGTGACGAAGTTCACCCAGCTCGGATTCGGGTGCGCGCTGCGCTGCGTGACGATCTCGACGGTTTCGCCGTTCTGCAGTTGGGTCTTGAGCGGCACGGCGCGCCGGTCGATCTTGGCGGCGACGCAGCGATTGCCGATGTCGGTGTGCACTGCGTACGCGAAGTCGACGGCCGTGGCACCGCGCGGCAAGCGCATGATCGCGCCCTTCGGCGTGAACACATAGACCTTGTCCGGGAACAGGTCGGCCTTGACGGTCTCGAGGAACTCCTCGGAGTTGGCCGCGCGCTCCATCTCCATGAGCCCCGCGAGCCATTCGCGCGCGCGTTCCTCGGTGCTGTAGATGCTCTTGTCGACCGCCTTATATTGCCAGTGGGCCGCGATGCCGCGCTCGGCGACCTTGTCCATGTTCTCGGTGCGAATCTGCACTTCGAGCGGCAGGCCGTTCGGGCCGAACAGCGTCGTGTGCAACGATTGGTAGCCGTTGACGCGCGGGATCGAAATGTAGTCCTTGAAACGGCCCGGCATCGGCTTGAACAGTTGATGCGTCACGCCGAGCGCGCGATAGCAGCTGTCGCCGTCCTCGACGATGACGCGCACGCCGTAGACGTCGACGATGTCCGACAAGTGCGCCTGCTTGCGGTGCATCTTGAGGTAGATGCTGTAGAGGTGCTTCTCGCGCGCCACAACGCGTGCGGGGATCTTCGCCTCCGCAAGCGCCGCCGTGAGGCGGCCCTCGATCTTGCGCAAGAGCTGGCGCTGATTGCCCTTGGCGCGGCGCAGCGAGCGCTCGAGCACGCGGTAGCGGTACGGGTAGACCGTCTTGAACCCCAAGTCTTCGAGCTCGAGCTTGATCGAATAGACGCCGAGCCGGTTCGCGATCGGCGCGTAGATGTCGAGCGTCTCGCGCGCAATGCGGCGCTGCTTATCGGCGGGCAACGACTGGATCGTGCGCATGTTGTGCGTGCGGTCGGCAAGCTTGACGAGGATCACGCGCAAATCCTTCGCCATCGCGAGCAGCATCTTGCGGAAGCTCTCGGCCTGTGCCTCGGCGGCGCTGTCGAAGCGCAGGTGGTCGATCTTGCTGACGCCGTCGACGAGCAACGCCACGTCGTCGCCGAAGCGCGTCTGGATCTCCGGCAGCGTGCTCGCCGTGTCCTCGACGACGTCGTGCAGCAGCGCCGCCTTGATCGACCCCGCGTCGAGATGCAGCCCCGCGAGGATCTCGGCGACGGCTACGGGATGGGAGATATAAGGATCGCCGTTGCGGCGCAGCTGGCCCTCGTGAGCCTTGGAGCTGAACTCGTAGGCCGCGGTGATACTCGGCAGGTCGTTGCTCGGGAGGTAGCGCTCGAGCTGCGCCATGAGACGGCCGAAGTCGTCCGTCCGCCACACCGACGACACAATGCGATCGAGCGTGGCGGCACCATAGTCCATGGCGGTCAGCTTACCGGCGTCGTGGCCGGACCTCTGTCATTTTTCGATCAATCGCCGATCGAGGCGGGTCTCGCGCTCAAGAGATCCTCGGGCGACATCGGCGTGACGGCCGCGAGGTCGGCCGCGAGGATGTCTTCGACGGGCTTGTCGCGCTGCGTCAAGATCTCTTCGTTGATGTAGCCTTCGGCGATCTCGCGCAGCGCGACGACCGTGGCCTTGTCGTTCTCCCAATCGACCATGGCATGGGCGCCGTTGGCCAGCTGGCGCGCGCGCTTGGCGGCGACGAGCACGAGCTGGAACAGGTTCGGAATTTTCTGCAAACAGTCTTCGACGGTGATTCTTGCCATGAGTCAGCGGCCCTCCTTGGGCACCGAACCTGTAAGTGTATTCAGCCGGCCCTAGGCCCGGCAAGCGACTTCAGTCGTGGATCGTGTCCTGCTTTGTGCGTCGCGCTGGCGGCGGGCGCACCTCGAAGGCCCCTGCCGAGACACGCCGGAAGTGCATCCCTGCGGCTCGTCTGCGCACATCCCTGTGCGCAGACGGTCTCGGCAGGGGCCTTCGAGGTACGCCCGCCGCCGTTATCCTCGCCGTGCTGTCGCACCTAATTCGGCCTATCCCGCGAGGATGGCCACCGCGGCGGCGCGGACTTCGGGGGAGTCGGTGCGCGTGGCGGGACTGCGGCCGGCGATGACGGCGGCGAGGCGGTCGAGCGCGGCGGCGAAGTCGTCGTTGATGACGACGTGGTCGAACTCGTGCCAGTGCGTCATGTCGCTCTGGGCGTCGCGCAGGCGGCGCGCGATCACGGTCTCCGAGTCGGTCTTGCGGCCGCGCAGCCGGCGCTCGAGCTCGGCCACGCTCGGCGGCAGGATGAACACGCTTTGCGATTCCGGCGCGCGCTCGCGCACCTGGCGCGCCCCCTGCCAGTCGATCTCGAGCACGACCGAGAATCCGGCCGCGAGCAGGCCCGCCACGTGCTCGCGGCCCGTGCCGTACCAGTGATCGAACACGCGCGCGTGCTCGAGGAACTCCCCGGCGGCAACCATTTCGAGAAACCGTGGCTCGTCGACGAAGAAGTAGTCGCGGCCGTGCACCTCGGAGCTGCGCCGGGGGCGAGTGGTGTAAGAGATCGAAAACCGTAAGGCCGGGTCGTGCTCGAGCAGTGCGCGCACCAGCGACGTCTTGCCGGCGCCCGAAGGCGCGGCGACGACCCAAAGCTTGCCGGGGGAGGCCTGCGCCATCCTCACTCCAGGTTCTGCACCTGCTCGCGCATCTGCTCGATGAGCACTTTGAGCTCGACGGCCGCACGCGTCAGCGCCTCTTCCTGGACTTTGGAAGCGAGCGTGTTGGCCTCGCGGTTGAGCTCTTGGATCACGAAGTCGAGGCGCCGCCCCACGGGCTCGTCGCGGGCGAGGATCGCCTCGACCTCGGCGACGTGGCTCGCGAGCCGGTCGATCTCCTCGGCGACATCGGCGCGCTGCGCGACGAGCGCGAGCTCCTGCTCGAGCCGATCGGGCTCCGCTCGGACGTCGAGCTTTTCCAAGCGCTCGCGAAGCCGGTCGCGGTAACGCGTGGAAAGGCCGTCGAGCTGCGGCTTCACGAGCGCGATGAGCGCCGTGATGCCCGCGTTACGCTTGGCCAGCATCTCGACGATGCGCGCGCCCTCGCGGCCGCGTGCTTCGCCGAGCGCGCGCAGCGCGGCGGCCAAGCACTTCTTGACCGGCTCGGCGAGCTCCTCGACGCGCTGCGCGGGCTCCTCGAGCACCCCGGGCCAACGCAATACCTCGTGCGTCGTCAGCGGCTCCGCGGAGGGGAACACGGCGTGCACCTGATCTTCGAGCGCGCGCAGCGCGGCCAAGGCGGCGGGTACCGCCTGGCGCGACGGGTCGGCGCGCTCGGCGGCTGCGATCTTGAGCGTGCAATCGACTTTACCTCGCTTGACGACGGTCGCCACGAGGTCGCGGCAGTCGGGCTCGACGGCGCGGAGCTCCTCGGGCAATCGAAACCCGAGCTCGAGGAAGCGATGGTTGACGCTGCGAATCTCCCAGACGAGCCGGAACGAGCCGGCTTGCGCTTCGGCGCTCGCGAATCCGGTCATGCTGTGAGGCATTCGATTGAGTCCGGAAGTGGTTTCAGCCAATCTGGGCGCCGTTTGGCGCTCGGCAGGCGAGTGTACATCAGGGGCTTTCCCGCCCGCGGGAGAGCCCCGTGGTCTCCGTGGGGGCGATGTGGCGGACCCAGACAAAAAAACGTTGCGAGCGAATCGGGGACATCCAGGCGTGCGTGTCGATTATGCAAAGTTGAGCCTGCCGGGCAACCGAACCGAGAACCAGGATCGTGTCGACGTCGTCGTCCAGGGCGAGGCGACGCTCATGATCGTCGTCGACGGCATGGGCGGGCACGCCCACGGCGCCCGCGCGGCCGAGGTCACGGTCGCGACGCTCAAGGAATGCTTCGGCGAGATGGCCCTGCCGGTCTTCGACCCGCAAGGGTTTCTGACGCTGTCGCTCGCGCGCGCCCACGATCGCGTCGTCAAGCTCGGCGACGGCGTGGCGCTCGACCACAAACCGCGGGCTACGTGCGCCGTCTGCCTCGTGCAGGACGGCGGATCGTATTGGGCCCACGTCGGCGACAGCCGCATTTATCAACTGCGCGGCGGAAGCATCAAGCTGCGCACGCGCGACCACAGCCACGTCGAGCTGCTGCTGCGCGAAGGGCTCATCGCGGAGAGCGAGATGCGCGGCCACCCCATGCGCAACTTCGTCGAATGCTGTCTCGGCGGCGACGTGCCGCTGCCCGACATGAGCATCACCGCGCGCCACAAGCTCGATCCCGGCGACGTGCTGCTCGCGTGCACGGACGGCTTGTGGTCCGGTCTCGAGGACGCGGATTTCGCCGCGATCACGAGCGAGGAACGAGCTCCGCTCGAGCGCGCCGTGCGCGGTCTCGCGGAACGCGCCGTCGCGAAGAACTCCCCTTACAGCGACAACACGAGTGTCACGGCCGTGCAGTGGAACGGCGCGTGAGCCCGCGCTTGAGCCGCGCGCCGAGCTGGTAAGCTCTACCCAAGTTTTCGCTGAAATCGGAGTGCTCTATGCGGCCGAGCGGACGCCGCCGCGACGAGATGCGCCAGGTGCAGCTCACGCCGCACTTCACCCGCCATGCCGAAGGCTCCGTGCTCGCCGCGTTCGGCGACACTCGCGTCGTCTGCACGGCCTCGGTGGAGGCCAAGGTACCGCAGTTCCTCAAAGGCAAAGGGCAAGGCTGGGTCACGGCCGAGTACGGCATGCTGCCGCGGGCGACGCACACGCGCACGCAGCGTGAAGCCGCGCGCGGCACACAGAGTGGCCGCACGCTCGAAATCCAGCGTCTCATCGGCCGCAGCTTGCGCGCCGTCGTCGATCGCGACGCGCTCGGCGAGCACACGATCACCGTCGACTGCGACGTGCTCCAGGCCGATGGCGGCACGCGGACGGCGGCGATCACGGGCGGCTACGTCGCGCTCGTGCTGGCCGCGGCCGGGCTCGTGAAGTCCGGCAAGATCGGTCGCAATCCGATCCACGGCCAGGTCGCAGCCGTTTCGGTGGGGATCTTTCGCGGCCGGGCGGTGCTCGATCTCGACTACGCCGAGGACTCCGAGGCCGAGACCGATATGAACGTCGTGATGAACGACGCCAAGGGCTTCATCGAGGTCCAGGGCACGGCCGAGGGCCACGCTTTGCAGCGCGGCGAGCTCGACACGCTGCTCGATCTCGCGGCCGGCGGCATCGAGCAGTTGCTCGCCGCGCAGGCGGCCGCGCTCACCAAGTGACACGGCCCCGTCACTGGGTGCTCGCGACGAGTAATCGCGGCAAGGTCGTCGAGCTCGAAGCGCTGCTCACGGAAGCCCGTCTCCCGATCCGCGTCAGCGCGCAATCCGATCTCGCCGTGGCAGCACCACCCGAGACCGCCGAGACATTCGTCGAGAACGCGCTGCAAAAAGCGCGGCACGCCGCCCGGGTCACGGGCTTGCCCGCGATCGCCGACGACTCGGGCCTCGTCGTCGCCGCGCTCGGCGGAGCGCCCGGGGTTCGCTCGGCGCGGTTCGCCGGCGAGCAAGCCGACGACGCGGCCAACGTCACCAAGCTTCTGGAGCTGCTCGCCGCCCAACCGCACGCGCGCGGGGCGCGATTTCACTGCGTGCTCGTCGCGCTCGAGCGCGCCGACGATCCGGCGCCGCTCGTCGCCTCGGGCTCTTGGGCCGGCGAGATCGCTCGCGCGCCGTCGGGCTCGGGCGGCTTCGGCTATGACCCGGTGTTCTTCGACCCGCTGCTCGGCAAGACGGCGGCCGAGCTCTCGCGCACCGAAAAAAATCGCGTGAGCCACCGTGGCGCGGCGCTCCGCGAGC
>DATFFV010000477.1:0-7037 GCA_035249885.1 Gammaproteobacteria bacterium
CGCCGCCGCCGAGCGCGGCGTCGACGTGCGCGTCCTGATCGACGGCGTCGGCGAGTGGTACTCGCTGCGCCGCGCGAGCACGCTGCTGCGCGGCACGCGCGTGCAGTTCGCCCGGTTCCTGCCGCCGCGGCTCTGGCCGCCGGCCGTCAGCATCAACCTGCGTAACCATCGCAAGAGCCTGGTCGTCGACGGCCACGAAGCGTTCACGGGCGGCATCAACGTGCGCGACCGCTATCTCGCGACGCACGGCGAGGGGCGCATCGTCGACCTGCATTTTCGTCTCGTAGGCCCGGTCGTCGCGCAGATCGAGACCGTGTTCCTGCGCGACTGGCACTTCGCTACGGGAGATGCGCCGCCGGGGGCGCGCCACGTGCCCCAGCCGTCGGGACCGGCACTGTGTCGAGCCGTCGCCGACGGGCCCGACGGCGAGCTCGACCGCTTTACGGCGCTCTTCACGGGCGCGATCGGCAGCGCGCGGCAACGCATCGCGATCATGACGCCCTACTTCGTGCCCCCGCGCGAGCTCATTGCGCCGCTCCAGGCCGCGGCGCTCTCGGGCGTCGACGTCGCCGTGATCTTGCCGCAGCGAAACAATTTGCCGTACGTACATCGCGCGACGCGCCACATGCTCTGGGAGCTGCTGCAGCGCGGTGTTCACGTCTACTATCAGCCCCCGCCATTCGTGCACAGCAAGCTTTTCTACGTCGACGACTACTACGCGCAGATCGGCTCGGCCAACTTCGACGCACGCAGCTTGCGCTTGAACTTCGAGCTCAACGTCGAGGTATACGACCGCGAGACGGTCACGAGCCTCGCCGCGCACTTCGAAGCCGTGCGAGCACGCTCGAGCACCGTCACGTTGGCCGAAGTCGACGGCCGGCCGCTGCCCACTAAAGCGCTCGACGGCGCCGCCTGGCTTTTCTCACCTTACCTGTGAGCGCGTGCCCGCTTCGGTACGATTCTCGACGGGCGCGGCCGGCACGATGAGAACATCGCACGGGACCTCGCCCGCGATGAACTCTGCCGTGCTGCCGATCGCCGCGGCGAACAGGCCGTGCCGCTGCGAGGTGCCGACCACGACGAGCTCCGCACGACGTTTGGCAACGGTAGCGATGACGGCCTCCGCGGCTGCGCCCTCGACGAGATCGACCTCCGCTGCCGCGATACCGTATTGCTCGGCGAGCTCGTCGACGGCGCGCCGATGCAACGCGGCGACGTTCTCGGCGCCATAGAGAACACCCGGTGCCACCTGCACGGCCGACGCGAGCTCGAATGCCGCCTCGCCCGGATAGGCGTACACCGCGCGCAGCGTAGAGTCGAATGCGCGCGCCAGGCTGCGCCCGGCGTCGAGCACGGCGCGATCGAGGCCGAACGGCTCGTCGTGGGCGTGCAGCGGATCGACGGCTGCGAGAATCGTTCGATACCCGCTGAATGACGCGCTCTTGACGAGCAACAACGGGCACTGCACGCGCCGCATGAGCTGCCAATCGGTGTCGGTGAGACGCGTGTGCAGCGTTTCGGGCTCATGAGCGCCGACTACAAGGAGATCGGCGTGCCATTCAGCGGCACCCGTCAATATCGCCTCGTAGGCCGGTGTGCCCCAGACAACTCGAGTCGTCACCTCCGCGCCCCAGTCGCGCATCGATCGCGCGAGGCGCTCGAGCTCGACGCGCGCAGACGCAAGCGTACGCTTTTGAGTCGTTTGCGACTTGGCCTCGCCGCGCTCGCAGCCCGCGGCGACGGCCGCATCGAATACGCTGCTCACGAGTTGAATTTGCGCGCCGACGCCTTGCGCGAGCTGCCGCGCATGGACCGCAGCGAGCGGCAAACCGCGCTGCCAAGGTTTGATTGCGACGAGGATCTTCTGCAGTTTCATCTCGGTTCCTATCATCGGCGGGGGCAACACGGGTCGCGGGCCGCGGCCAGCACGGCGCCCGTCACGGCGTTCGGCCTGAATACCGTGCACCCCTTGACGCCGAGCGCATGAGCGCGCTCGAAGATTGCCGCGAACTCGGGGCGCGGAATGCCGGCCGGCACGTTGATCGTCTTCGAGATCGCGTTGTCGACGAGCGGCTGCAACGCAGCGAGCATCTCGAGATGCGCGTGCGGGCTGAGCTCTGCGGCCGTCACGAACGTGCTCGGCAACGCTCCCGCATGCTCGGCGCTCCAGGCTGCGAAGGCATAGTCGCGGACCGCGTGGGTCTCTGCGGCACCGTTCTCGTCGAGGACGCGGCGTTCGCTGTCGAGCGCGAAAACGGGCTCGACGCCGCTCGACACGTTGCCCGCAAGCAGGCTGATCGTGCCCGCGGGCGCTATCGCGAGCAGGTGACTGTTGCGCATTCCCTGTTGCGCGATGTCGTCGCGCACGTCCGTGGGCAGCGAGCGCGTGTACTCGCCCGCGAGGTACGCGTCACGCTCGAAGCGCTCGAAGCTACCCTTCTCCGCGGCCAGTTGGCTCGACGCGCGATACGCGGCATCGCGAATGCATGCCAGGACGCGCCTGGCGAGCTCACGACCGGCCGGCGCGTCATAGCGCAAACCGAGCATGATCAAGCTGTCGGCAAGGCCCGTGACGCCGAGCCCCACGCGGCGCGTCGCGCGCGCCTGCACAGCCTGGCGCTCGAGCGGAAACAACGACAGCTCGACGGCGTCGTCGAGCATCCGCACGGCAGTGGGCACGATTTCCTCGAGCGCCGCGAAATCGAGGCTGGCGTCGGCGCCGAATGCACGACGCACGAACGCCGTAAGATTCAACGAGCCGAGCACGCACGCACCATTCGGCGGCAACGGAATCTCGCCGCAGGGATTCGTCGCCGCGATGCGCTCGCAGTAATAGAGGTTATTGCTGCGATTGACGCGATCGACGAACAGCACGCCGGGCTCGGCGGCCGTGTAAGCGGCGTCGACGATCTGCTCCCACAGCGCCCGCGCGGCCACGAGGCGCATGACGGCGCCCTGCGCGTCGGCGGGCTCGGCGGCGCTGCACCCGGGCGCTGTCGGCAGCCGCGGCTCGGCCGGAAAGCGCAACGGCCACTTGCGGTCGGCGGCGAGCGCGGTCATGAACTCGTCGGTCACGAGCACCGACAGGTTGAAGTTGCGCAACGCCGCACCATCGCGCTTCGCGGCGATGAATTCCTCGATGTCGGGGTGATCGCAGCGCAGCGTGCCCATCATCGCGCCGCGGCGCGCACCCGTGGCCGACACCGCCTCGCACATCGCGTCCCAAACGCGCAGGTAGGAGACCGGGCCGGCCGCACCGTGACCGCGCGGCGGCAACGGCGAGAAGTCGCACCCGATGCCGCCGCCCCATTGCATCGTGAGTGCGGCTTCCTTGAGCCGCTCGAACGTCCCGTCGGTCGATCCGTCGAGCGTCTCGCCGACGAAGCAGTTGGCGAGCGTCACGCTGCCGGCAGCGCCCGCGCCCGCGAGGATTCGGCCGCCGGGCAGGAACTTGAAGCCGTCGAGCGCGCCGCGAAACGCACGCCGCCACGCGTCGCGGCGCTTGGGCTCCACGGCGGCGAGCGCGCCGGCGACGCGATCCCAAGTCTCCTCGATCGAGCGCTCCGGCACCGCGTCCGTGAGCGGCGCGTAGCGGTAGCGACTCTCCCACACGCGGTGTGAGAGCTCGTTTCGTTCAAGGGCTCGGACGCGTAAGCGCGACACAGCCTCTGCTCGGGCTACGGACCCAATGTTCATCGCTGGATGCTACCGACGCGTCGCGCGACTTGAGAGTCGTAGTTTCCGAACGCGGCGCCGGGCCGTCATACGTATAAACGCGACTCGGCTCCCGGCGCCCGGCGCGCTTAGGTTCATCGGGGTTCTAGCCGCGACAACCCGCCAGCGTAAGTACAATTCCGAGCTGCCCCACCAGGCGGCGGTATATAGCATTTCACTTATGGCCAATGACAGGGACAAGACGCTCGTGTCCCGCGGACTCGAGGTCCACGGTGCGGAGCCCGTGTCGCACCGGTTCACGATTTCCGACGCCGACGGCAATGCCGACGTCGAGTTCAACTTCGCGTTTCCGCTGACGCGCAAGCGTCATGCCCTGCTCGAGCACTTGCTCGAGGAAGGTTACACCGACCACGAGGCCTACGTGCTCATCGCGGGCGGTGAAATCATGGCGCACCTCAAGGCAATCAAAGACAGGAAATCGAAAAGCTGACTGCCTCGCGGCTCGCTAGCGCCGCGATCAGGAGTGGCGCTACCGCGTCAATGGCTGTTCTTCGGGAGTCCGAGTGCGCGAGAAAGAGTTGCGGTTGGCCTTGGTCTGCTTCGGCGGCGTCTCGCTTGCCGTCTACATGCACGGCATCAGCAAAGAGATTCTGAAGCTCGTGCGCGCCTCGCGCACGTTGCATGGCATCACGGATCCCGCGCGCCGCGTGAGCGCTCGGTTCGAGGATTCCGTCCCACCCGACGATCCCGAGTACGACACCGAATCCGTCTATTTCGATTTACTGCGCTCGATCGGCCGACATACCGCGCTGCGCGTGATCGTCGACGTGATCGCCGGCGCATCCGCCGGCGGGATCAACGGCGTGATGCTGGCGCGCGCCCTCGCGCACGATCTGCCCGTAGCACACTTGCGCGACATGTGGCTCGATTCGGGCGACGTCGCCGAGCTGCTCGCGCAATCACGGCGCGCGAGAACGTGGAGCAAGCCGTTCATGAGCCCATTCGTGTGGGCACTCCGCTGGACCGGGTTCTCAGGCACGATTCGCGATCCGGAAGTGCGCCACAAGCTGTCGTTGTTCGTGCGCTCGCGCTGGTTCAAGCCGCCTCTGGACGGTCCGAAGATGACGAGGCTCATGTTCGACGCCGTCGATCGGATGGGCGATCCCGTCGATGACGCTCGCTCGCTGTTGCCCGCCGGTCTCAAGCTCGATCTGTTCGTCACGCTCACCGATTTCTACGGCTATCAGCAGCTCATCCAGATCCACGACCCGGCTCTGATCCGCGAGCGCGAGCATCGCCATGTGCTGCGCTTCAGCTATCGCCGCTTCAAGAGCGGCGGAATGCAGAGCGACTTCGGACGCGACAACGCAGCAGCGCTCGCATTCGCCGCGCGCGCGACCTCATCGTATCCGGGCGCCTTTCCGCCGGCCCAGATTCGCGAGATCGATCGAGTGATCGCCGAGCGCGGCCGCGACTGGCCACGGCGGGCTGACTTTCTGCGAGACAACTTTCGACGTTACCGGCGGGCCGGCCTCGATCCGCTCGCCACCTCGTTCATCGACGGAAGCGTGCTCAACAACAAGCCGTTCGCCGAGGCACTGAAGGCCATTCGCGAGCGGCCTGCCTACCGGCCCGTCGATCGGCGGCTCGTCTACATCGACCCCGACCCCGTCCAGCCGGCGCCGCCACCGAGCGGGCGCGCCCCGGGCTTTTTCGCCGCTCTGAAAGGAGCGCTGTCCGACCTCCCCCGCAACGAGCCGATCGCCGAGGAGTTGGAGGTCGTCGCCGATTTCAACGAGCGAGTGCGGCGGCTGCGCGCGACCATCGACTCGGCACGGCCGCAAATCGCCCGCCTCGTGACCGACGTGGCACAGTCGAGCATCGACGGCGCCCTGGAGCTCGGGGAAATCCGCGCTTGGCGCGAAGCCGCGAACGAACGTGCCGCACGCGACTCGGGCTTCGCCTACCAAGGCTATGTGCGCGAGAAGCTCGACTCCGTGCGCTCGTTCGTCGCGCGCGTCATCACGTCGATCTGCGGAGTGCGCGAGCGCTCACCGGAAGCGCAGTCCTTGCAAGCCATCATCGACGCCTGGGCACTGCGGCGCGGCATCGTGTACCGCGAGGACGCTACGAATCCGAGCGGTAACCCTTGCGTGGCCGGCACGGCGCCGCCGTGGATCGAGTTCCTGCACGCCTTCGACGTGGAGTTTCGCAAGCGTCGCTTGAATTTTCTGATCCAAGGGCAGAACCGTCTCCATGCCGCGCTGGGCAGCGAGGGGTCCGGTGACGTGGGCCGGCAGATCCAGGCACTGAAAGGCGAGCTCTATCGGTGCCTCGACGATCTGCGCCGCTACGAGAGTCCCGAGTTCTACTCGGGTATCACCTGCGCAGAGCTGCAAGCGCTCTTCGGCGCCGCGCCGACGACGGGCGACATGCAGGCGCTCGCTCGTTACGCAGAGGACTTCGCGACGACGAACGAAGCGGCCATCACACGTTTGGTCGAGCGCCTGGCCGCGCAGATCGATCTCGACGCAACGACCCACGACGTCGACGCCCTCCTCGCGCGCATGGATCCGAACGAGTGGCACCCACAGGCGCGACGCGAGGTGCTCGTCAACTACATCGGCTTTCCGTTTTGGGACGTGCTGACTTTCTCGGTAACGAGCTGGCGCGACCTCGGGGAGTTCGACGAGATTCGGGTCGACCGAATCAGTCCCGAAGATGCTCGCACGCTGACGCGCGGCGCCCGGACTTTTCCTCTCAGCGGCACGGCGTTCATGCATTTCGGAGCTTTTTTCTCGCGGGCTTTCCGCGAGAACGACTATCTCTTGGGAAGGCTGCACGCGATCGACCGACTCATCGACATCGTCTGTGACTCTGCCGGTCGAGAAGCGTTAGCCGGCCTCGACGTGCCGGCGCTCAAGCGGCGCGCGTTCGAGCAGGTATTGCGCGCCGAACAAGCGCACCTACCGAACGTGCGGTCACTGATCGACGAGCTATGGGCCGAGCTCGGCGAGGGACCCGGAGAGGGGCGGACGCCCAGCCGTTCCGACGAGCGCGGAGAGCTCGATGACAGATAAGCTCATCAGACCGTTCCTCGCTCAGCGCCGCGTCGCGTACTTTTCGATGGAGGTCGCGCTGCGCAGCGAGATTCCCACCTACAGCGGCGGTCTCGGCGTGTTGGCCGGCGACACTCTGCGCTCCGCCGCCGATCTCCGCATCCCGCTCGTCGCGGTGACCCTCGTGAGCCGCAAAGGCTACTTTCGCCAGACCATCGACGCGACCGGACGGCAGATCGAGGCGCCGGATCCGTGGAGGCCAGAAGCTTGGGCCGAGCCGCTGCCCGCGAAGGTCTCGCTGAC
>DATFFV010000478.1:0-2853 GCA_035249885.1 Gammaproteobacteria bacterium
CTCGGCGACGGCGGCCGCATGCAGGCGCGCGCGATCGTCGATCTCGACGCCGTGCGGCGCTCGCGCGAGCGCAGCGTGCTCGATCCGTTCAGCTTTCTCAGTGGGTCGGTCGAAGTGGTGGCCACCGGCAGAGCCGAAGGCAGCGGCGGCCAAGGCTTGATTCGCTACGAGTCGGCCACCGTCGGCGGCGTCGCGGTGCCCAAGACCGTCGCCCAGGAGCTGCTACGGTTCTATACGAGCACGCCGGAGCGGCCGCGCGGCTTCGCGTTCGACGAGCCGTTCGCGTTGCCCGCGGGAGTGCGCGCCGTGAGTGCGGAGCGCGGTGCGGCTACCGTGACTCAGTAGGCGCGGCGATTCGGCGCGTGAGGGGCGGCGCCGCTCCTACGCGCTCGGTATGACGTTCGCGTTCAAGCGGAACAGATTGGTCGGGTCGTACTGGTTCTTGAGCGCCACGAGGCGCGCGTAGTTGCCGAGGTAGTTCTCGTCGACCTGCTGCTGCGTCTCGTCGATGATGTCGTTCGTGTAGAAGCCCTGCATGTGCGGCTCGACGCTCGCCCAGTACTGGCGCAGCCACGCCACCTGCGCGGTCGGGTCGCTCGTCATCGGCCAGCTCACGGCGAGCAGCGGCGTCAGCGTGATCTCGCGGTGCGGGAATGCCGTGGCGTCGGCGGCCACGCGGTTGATCTGGCCGCCGCAGTGATAGAGGAAGAACACGGAGCTGCCGCCGGGCTGCTCGCCGAAGCCGTCCAAGATCGCGTCGATGAAAGCGGGCTTCAGTCCCACCGAGAAGCCGGACTTGGTGTACGAGCCGACGGCGCGCGGGTCGTCGACGTCGCCCGAGCGCTGCAACGCTACGTAGTCGATCGTGCGCAACGTGTCGCGCAGCGGTGTGCCGCCGGCGTTGCGCACCTTCGCGAACACGCGCTCGGCCTCATCGGCCGGGCCGCTGTAGCAGGCATTGAACGCGACCGCTTGGCCTTCCGGGCTGTTCTGCAGGCCCATGCACAAGAACAGCTCGTCGGGTGCGTTCGCCTCGTACTCGGCATAGAAGTCGAGCAGCTGGCGCGCTTTGCTGATCGGGAACGCGATGCTGCCGCCGACGACCTCGCGCTGCATCGGGTGCAGCTCGAACTCGATGTTCGTCACGACGCCGAAGTTGCCGCCGCCGCCGCGCACACCCCACAAGAGCTCGGGGTTCTCGTCGGCGCTCGCGTGGCGCAGCTCGCCGTCGGCCGTGACGATGTCGACGGCGCGCACGTTGTCGAGCGACAGGCCGAAGCGCCGCGCCACGCGGCCGAAGCCGCCGCCGAGCGTCAAGCCCGCCACGCCCGTATGCGACACCGTGCCCGCGGACGTGACGAGGCCGAATTGCATCGTCTCGTTGTCCATGTCGCCGAGCAGGCTGCCGCCCGAGACGTAGGCGATGCGCTCCGAGGGATCGACGCGCACGCCGCGCATCAAGCTCAGGTCGATCATGAGGCCGCCGTCGCAGGTCGACTTGCCCGAGTGGCTGTGCCCGCCGCACTTCACGGCGACGAGCAGATTCGAGCCGCGCGCGAAATCGACGGCTCTGCGAATGTCGGCCGCGCCGCGCGGCTGGACGATGAGCGCCGGGAACTTGCTGATCGACGCGTTGAGCACGCGCCGCGCGTCGTCGTAGACGGGATGCCCCGGCAGCACGAGGTTGCCGCGCAGGCTCTCGCCGAGCTCCTGAACGGCGGCGCGCTCGAGCGTGACGCTCGCGCCGTCGCCCGTGATCGCGTCGATGTCCGCGTCGACGACCTTCGACGGGCTCAAGATCGCGCCCCAGGCGCTCGTGATCGGCAGCGAGCCGCCGACCGCGGCGGCCAAAGAGTTTCGTACGAACCCGCGTCGATTCATGTTGGTCCCCCCGGACTGGTCCGGACATTGTGCGCTCGGTCCGGCGCCTCGTGCTAGGCGGCTCGAGTTGCGCTACGCTCAGCCCACGCACTGTGCCACGCAGTGGCCGTTCCTCTTTATTTTAAAAGGAGAACCACGGTTGGCCACGATCAACATCAACGGCTCCGCGACCGAGGTCGACGTCGCGGACGACACGCCGCTCCTCTGGGTCCTGCGCGATACGCTCGGCTTCACGGGCACGAAGTTCGGTTGCGGCCAAGGGCTCTGCGGCGCCTGCACGGTGCACTTGAACGGCGTCGCGATCCGCTCGTGCCAAACGCCGCTCCGCGCCGTCGGTAACGCCGCGATCACCACGGTCGAAGGGCTGTCGAGCGATCGCAGCCACCCCGTGCAGCGCGCCTGGCTCGAGATCGACGTCCCGCAGTGCGGCTACTGCCAGCCGGGTCAGATGATGTCGGCAGCCGCGCTGCTCGCCACGAATCCGAACCCGACCGACGCCGACATCGACGCGGCACTCGCCGGCAACCTGTGTCGCTGCGGCACCTACGTGCGCATCCGCGCGGCCGTGCATCGCGCGGCCGAGCTCGCGAGCACCGAGCCATGAGCACGCGGCGAGAGTTCCTGACCACCTCCGCCGCCGCGGGCGGCGGTTTGGTTCTAGCGATTCAACTGCCGGGTTGCGGCGAGACGCCGCTCGGCGTGGCCGGCCTCGGCAATCCCTCGAGCCCCGTGCAGGCCAACGCCTGGCTGCGCATCGAGACCGACGGCTCGATCGTGTTCCTCGCCGATCGCTCGGAGATGGGCCAGGGCGTGTACACGGCGCTGCCGACGCTGCTCGCCGAGGAGCTCGACGTGGCCGTCGGCGCCATCCGCGTCGAAGCGGCGCCCGCGGGCAACGATTACATCAACACGGCGCTCGGCGTGCAGGTGACGGGCGGCAGCACCTCGGTGCGCGAGGCGTACGACAAGATG
>DATFFV010000479.1:0-7008 GCA_035249885.1 Gammaproteobacteria bacterium
CGAGCACGGGAACGGCCGGCTCGGCGACGGCGAGCGGCGTCGGCGCGGGCGTGTCGTGCGCATGCTCGGCGGCCGTGGCCGCAACCGGGTCGGGCGCGGGAGCCGGCGCCGCGGGCTCTTCACCCGACCCGCAAGCCTGGAGCACGCCGACGACCACCAGCGTCGCGATGAGACGGGTACGCATCTTCATGGAAAAACTGAAACACACCGGCCGCCCCCAAGCAAGGCAGGATTTCTCACCGCGGCCGAAATTCGAGGGCGCGCCCTTGCCGGGGCCCTTCGAGCGGCTGGCCGTCGCGGTACACGGGCACGCCGTTGAGCACGGTCAAGGCTACCGAGCCGCGAAACGTCTGCCCCTCGAACGGCGACCACCCGCACTTGTAGCGTACCTGTGCGGCGTCGACGCGCGTCACGGCGCCGAGGTCGACGGCCACGAGGTCGGCGAAATAGCCCTCGCGAATGAAGCCGCGCTCGACGACGCCGAACAGCAGCGCGGGATTGTGCGCCGCCTTCTCGACGATCTTCGGCAAGGTGTAGAGGCCTTGCGCGTGCTGCTCGAGCAATAGCGGCAAGCAGTGCTGCACGAGCGGCAAGCCCGCGGGCGCCTCGAAGTAACCGCGCGCCTTCTCCTCGAGCGTGTGCGGCGCGTGATCCGTGGCGATGACGTCGATGCGATCGTCGACGACGGCGGCGCGCAGCGCCGCGCGATCCGCCGAAGTCTTGATCGCCGGATTGCACTTGATCTTCGCGCCGAGCGTCGCGTAGCTCGACTCGTCGAACCACAGATGATGTGCGCAGACCTCGGCCGTGATGTGCTTGCGCTCGATGGGGCCGCGCTCGAACAGATCGAGCTCGCGCGCCGTCGTGAGGTGCAGGACGTGGAGTCGCGTGCCGTGGCGCTTCGCGAGACTCACGGCCAGCGACGACGAGCGATAGCACGCCTCGGCCGAACGAATCTCGGGGTGCGCGGCCATCGGCACGGCCTCGCCGTAGCGCTCGCGATAGCGCTGCTCGTTCTCGCGGATCAACGGCGAGTACTCGCAATGCGTGGCGACGGGCAGGCGCGCCTCCGCGAAGATGCCCTCGAGCGCGGCTGGGTCGTCGACGAGCATGTTGCCCGTCGATGCGCCCATGAACACCTTGATGCCGCAGGCATCGGCGGGCCCGACCCGCTTGATCTCCTCGAGGTTGCTGTTGGTCGCGCCGAGATAGAAACCGTAGTTCACGTGGCAGGTGGCCGCGGCGATGCGGCGCTTGGCGGCGAGCGCGGCGTGGTCGACGGTCGGCGGCTGCGTGTTCGGCATGTCGAGGAAGCTCGTGACGCCGCCGCAGAGCGCCGCGAGCGACTCCGTGGCGAGCGTGGCCTTGTGGGTGAGGCCAGGCTCGCGGCAATGCACTTGATCGTCGATGAGCCCGGGCAGGAGGTGCTTACCCGTAAGGTCGATGACCGTCGCGCCGCGCGGCACGGCGCCGGGACCGATGCGTTCGATGCGCTCTCCCCGGATCAGCACGTCCGCCGCGAAGATGCGTCCCTCGTTCACGAGCTGCGCGTTGACGAGCTGCAAGTCGCTCATGCCTACCTCAAGCCTTCTTCACGAAGCGCTGCGTGGCGCCGACGAGCTCGGCCGTGATCCCGGGCTCGTAGGCTGAATGTCCCGCGTCGACGACCACGCGGAAGTCGGCCTCGGGCCAGCGCCGGTGCAGCTCCCACGCCGTGCCGATCGGGCAAACGACGTCGTAACGCCCTTGGACGATGACGGCCGGGATGTGGCGAATCTTGTCGACGCCGTCGAGCAGCTGGTTCTCGTTCGTGAAGAAGCCGCGGTTGACGAAGTAGTGGGCCTCGATGCGCGCGAGCGCGAGCGCGACCTCGTCGCTGCCGAAGTGCTCCTCGCGCGCGGGATTCGGCTTCAGTGAGCTCGTCGCGCCCTCCCAGACGGCCCAGGCTCGCGCGGCCGTACGCTGCACGGCCTTGTCATCGGAGAGGAGCCGGCGGTGATACGCACCGAGCAGATCGCCGCGCTCCTCGAGCGGAATGACGTCGAGGTAGCGCTGCCACTGCTCCGGGAACAGCATGCTTGCGCCGAATTGATAGAACCACGCGATCTCGACTTGGCGCAGCAGAAAAATCCCGCGCAGCACGAGCTCGCTGACGGGGTTGGGATGCGTCTCTGCATAGGCGAGCGCCAAGGTGCTGCCCCACGAGCCGCCGAAGACGAGCCAGCGATCGATGGCAAGATGCGCGCGCAACCGCTCGATGTCGGCGACGAGGTGCCAAGTCGTGTTGGCTTCGAGCGAGGCATACGGCCTGCTGCGGCCGGCGCCGCGCTGATCGAACACGACGATGCGGTAGCCCTCGGGATCGAAGAATCGCCTCGCATTGAGGTCGCCGCCGATGCCCGGTCCGCCGTGCACGAACAGCGCGGGCTTGCCGCCCGGATTGCCGGATTGCTCGTAGTAGAGCTCGTGACCGTCGCCGACGGCGATGTAGCCCTTGTCATAGGGCTCGATCGGCGGATATTGCTCGTGCCTGCTCATGCTACCTCGGACCGCCCGCATGTCCTCGTCTCGTCGCCCGGGCGCTTATACTCCCCCAACTCGAACCAACGCGCACGGATCCGCCGATGAGAACCTTGCGCGTGAACCTTCTGTAACTTGAAACGCGATTTCCGCGTGCGGCAAAATGTGGCCCCGCTCGCGGGGCCCCGACTCGCAATAAGCTTCGCCCACGTGAGCTCGCGATGATCGAAGTCCAAGGCTTGACCAAACAATACGGCCGGCTCCGCGCCGTCGACGACTTGAGCTTTCGCGTCGCCCCCGGCGAGGTGCTCGGCTTCCTGGGCCCGAACGGCGCCGGCAAGACGACGACGATGCGTATCGTCGCGGGCTTCCTGCCGGCCACGGCGGGACGAGTGCTCGTCTGCGGCCACGATGTCGAGGCGCAAGCCGTGCAGGCGAAACGGCGCATCGGCTATCTGCCCGAGGGCGCGCCGTGCTATCCCGAGATGACGCCACGCTCGTTCCTCGAGTTCATCGCCGAGGCGCGCGGCTTGGCCCCGGCGACGCGCCGCGCGCGGCTCGACGAAGTCTTCGCGTTGCTGCACTTGGAGCGCGTGCTCGGCCAGAGCATCGACACGCTGTCGAAGGGCTACCGGCGCCGTGTGGGGCTCGCACAAGCCATCCTCCACGATCCCGAGGTGTTGATCCTCGACGAGCCGACCGACGGCCTCGATCCGAATCAAAAGCACGAAGTGCGCGAGCTCATCGGCCGCATGGCGAAGTCGAAGATCATCGTGATCTCCACGCACCTGCTCGAGGAGGTCGAGGCCGTCTGCAACCGCGCGATCATCATCGCGCACGGCAAGATCCTCGCCGACGACACGCCGCGCGCCCTCGCGGCGCGCGGGACATCGGGCCGGCTCGACGAGGTGTTCCGTTCGATCACGGGCGGGGCGGCAGCATGAACGGCGTCAGGGCGGTCTTGAAACGCGAGCTCAAGAGCTACTTCGCGACGCCGATCGCGTACGTGTTCATCGTGATCTTCCTCGTCGTCGCCGGCGCTTTCACGTTCTTCTACGGCGGGTTCTACGAGACGGGGCAGGCCGATCTCGCCGCGTTTTTCTACTGGCACCCGTGGCTCTATCTGTTCCTCGTGCCCGCGCTCAGCATGCGGCTCTGGGCCGAAGAGCGAAAATCCGGCAGCGTCGAGCTGCTCATGACGTTGCCGCTCGAGACCTGGCAAGTGGTCGCGGGCAAGTTCCTCGCGGCCTGGGCGTTCACGACCATCGCCGTGGCGCTCACGTTTCCGATCTGGATCACCGTCAACTACCTGGGCGACCCCGACAACGGCGCCATCGTGGCGGGCTATTTCGGCAGCATCCTCATGGCCGGCGGGTTCCTCGCGGTCGGCGCTTGCATCTCGGCGACGACGAAGAACCAGGTCATCGCGTTCATCGTCTCGGTCGTCGTGTGTTTCCTGCTGCTCGTGCCCGGCATGGGCCTCGTCCAGAGCGTGCTGCTCGGCATCGTGCCGCAGTGGCTCGTCGACGGGCTCGCAAGCCTCTCGTTCCAGACGCACTTCGACGACATCAGCAAGGGCGTGATCGATTTGCGCGATCTCGTCTACTTCGCACTGCTCGTCGGCGTGTGCCTCTACGCGAACACGATCGTGCTCGAGCTCGAGAAGGCGGATTGATCGATGGCGTCGACGCGAAAAAGATTGGGTTACTCGACGGTGGCGCTTGCGTTCGGCGCGTTCATCGTCGCCGTCGTGGCCGCGAACTCTTGGCTCCGCGGCGTGCGACTCGATCTCACCGAGAACAACCTCTACACGCTCGGCGAAGGCACGCGTGCCGTGCTGCGCGATATCGACGAGCCGATCAATCTGTATCTGTTCTTCTCGAACGAAGCGACCGAGACGCTGCCGACGCTGCGCTCGTACGCGACTCGCGTGCGCGAGATGCTCGAGGAGTTCGCGGCGTACGCGCCCGACGGCAAGCTCGTGCTCAACGTGGTCGATCCGCTACCGTTCTCCGAGGAGGAGGATCGCGCCGAGCAGCTCGGCCTGCAGGGCGCCAATGTCGGGCCAAACGGCGAGGCCGTGTACTTCGGCCTGGCCGGCACGAACAGCGTCGGCACGACGGACCGGATCCCGTTCTTCGACCCCGATCCGCGCAAGGAGGCTCTGCTCGAGTACGACTTGGCACGGCTCGTCTACAAGCTCGCGACCACCGACAAACCCGTGGTCGGGCTCCTGACGAGCGCGCCCGTGACCGGTAGCTTCAATCCGCAGACGCAGCAGCCGACGCAGGCTTGGGTCTCCGTCGAGCAGGCACAGCAGCTCCTCGACGTGCGCACGTTGCCCCCGAGCGTGCTCAAGGTGGACGACGACGTCGACGTGCTCTGGATCGTGCACCCGCAAGCGCTCGACGACACGACGCTCTACGCGATCGACCAGTTCGTCATGCGCGGCGGGCGCGCGCTCATCTTCGTCGACCCGAACGCCGAAGCGGTCGGCGGCGCGGATCCCACGGGCCTCGGCTTCCCCGCGGGCTCGAGCTCGACGCTCGAGCCGCTGCTTACCGCATGGGGCGTGACGTTCGACACCGCGAGCATCGTCGCCGACAACCGCTATGCCTTGAGCATCGGTTCGCGGTTTCAGACTACGCGCCACATCGGTTTGCTCGGCCTCGACGCCGAGGCCATGAGCCAGAACGACCCCATTACGACGGGCTTGAATCTCGTCAACGTGGGGCTAGCGGGGCACTTCGAGCTCGCCGAAGGCGCGACGGCCACGCTGACCCCGCTGCTACGCTCGAGCGTCGAGTCGCAGGTCACGCCAGGAGACCGCTTCCAGTTCCTGCCCGATCCCGAGGAGCTCTTGAACGGCTTCTCGCCGGATGGCAAGCAATACGTGCTCGCCGCGCGCCTCGAGGGCCCGCTCAAATCCGCATTCCCCGATGGTGCGCCGACCAACGAGGATCGCGAAGCGCCCGTCGATGCCGCGCTCGGCGCGGCGCACTTGGCGTCGACCGAGAACGCCAACCTCGTGCTCGTCGGCGACGTGGATATCTTGAGCGACCGGCTCTGGGTGCAGGCGCAGAACTTCTTGGGGCAGCGACTGCTCCAGGCGTTCGCCAACAACGGCGACTTCGTGGTGAACGCGCTCGACAATCTTTCGGGCAGCACCGCACTCATCGGGCTACGCAGCCGCGCCACCTACACGCGGCCGTTCACGACGGTCGAGGAGCTGCGTCGGCGCGCCGACCTCGAGTTCCGGGCCACCGAGGATCGGCTCGAAGCCGAGCTCACGCAGACGGAGCAGCGCTTGGGCGAGCTCCAGGCCGCGCGCAACGACGGCGGCAGCTCTCTGATCATGAGCCCCGAGCAGCAGGCCGAGATCCAGCGGTTCCTCGACGAGCAGGTCCGCATCCGCCAGGAATTGCGCGCCGTGCGCCGTAATCTCGACGCCGACATCGACCGGCTCGGCACCTGGCTCAAAGTCATCAACATCGTGCTCGTGCCCGTGCTGCTCACGATTGCCGTGCTCGTCGTCGTCGTCGTGCGACGCAGGAAGGTGCGGACGTGAGCTTGCGCACCGTCATCGTCTTCGCCGTCGCGCTCGTGGCGCTCGCGCTGCTCGCGATCCTCGGTCAGCGCAGCGACACGTCGTCGTCGGGCGACCGCGACCTGCTCGTGCCCGGCCTCGAAGACGCGCTCGGCGAGATCGAGCGCGTCACGATCGTCAAAGCCAACGGCGAGACCGTCGCGACGCTCGAGCGGCGCCCCGACAACTGGGTCGTGACCGAGAAGCACGACTACGGCGCGAGTGCGACGGAGCTGCGCGAGGCACTCACGGGGCTCGCCGAAGCGCGCATCCTCGAGCTCAAGACGGCCAACGCGGAGCTCTACGACCGCCTCGGTGTCGAGGACGTCACGGGCGCCGAGGCCGCGGGCGTGAGCGTGACCTTGGCTGCTCCGGGCCGCGAGCTGCCGACGATCATTCTCGGCAACGCCGAAGGTGCGAACTATCGCTACGCGCGCCGCGCCGGCGAGGCGCAGAGCTTCCTCATCGATCGCAACCCCGATTTCCCGCGTGCGGCCGCGCAGTGGGTCGACTCCGTCATCGTCGACGTGCGCGGCGACCGCGTGCGGCAGGTGACGATCACGCATGCCGACGGCGAGGTCCTCCATCTCTCCAAGACCGGCCCCGAGCTCACGAACTTCGAGGTCGCCGAAATCCCCGCGGGCCGCGAGCTCTCGTATCCCGGCGTGGCCAACGTCAGCGCCAACGCATTGCGCGAGCTCAACCTCGAGGACGTCGAGCCCGCGGCCGCGAACCCCGCCGTGGATCCGACGATCGTCGAGTACCGCACATTCGACGGGCTCGTCGTGCGCGTCACGGGCGTCAAGCGCAACGACGAGAGCTGGGTGAGCTTCGAGGCCAGCGTCGACGCCGAGCAAGCCGGGGCCGCGGCCGCGGCCGAGGCCGCGGCAGCGCCGGCACCA
>DATFFV010000480.1:0-2275 GCA_035249885.1 Gammaproteobacteria bacterium
CTGTTGTTCCTCGTGATCGGCGACATGCTCGGTACGGGCATCTACGCCTTGACGGGCGACGTCGCAGGCCGCGTCGGCGGCGCGGCGTGGCTCGCGTTCGGCGGCGCGTTCATCGTCGCGATGTTCACGGCCACCGCCTATCTCGAGCTCGTCGGCAAGTATCCGCACGCGGCGGGCGCCGCGCTCTATGCGCACCGCGCGTTCAATAGCCGGTTCGTGACGTTTCTCGTCGGCTTCGCCGTGATGTGCTCGGCCTTGACTTCGGTCGCGGCTGCGAGCCACGCGTTCTCGGGCTATTTCCAGGAGCTCGCGGTGGTGCCGCTCGTCGTGCTCGTGCCGCTGTTCATTCTGGGGCTCGCGTACATCAATTTTCGGGGCGTCGGCGAGTCCGTGAAGATCAACGTCGCGATGACATGCGTCGAGCTCACGGGGCTCCTGATCGTGATCCTCATCGGCGCGTGGGCCTTGAGCCAAGGCATCGGCGAGCCCGCGCGCACGCTCGAGTTCAACGCCGGCGCCGAGCCCTTCTCGCTCGTCGTCAGCGGCGCAGCGCTCGCGTTTTTTGCGATCATCGGCTTCGAGGACTCCGTCAACATGGTCGAGGAGACCACTAATCCCCAGCGCGATTTTCCGCGTGCCTTCTTCATCGGCATCACGATCACGGGCGTCGTCTACATGCTCGTCGCGTTCTTCACGACGGCGCTCGTGCCGATCGAGGTATTGCGCGAGACGAATCAGGATCTGCTCGAAGTCGTGCGCGTCGGCGCACCGTGGTTTCCCCTCGTGTTGTTCTCGTTCATCGCGATGATCGCGGTCAGCAACACCTCGCTGATCAATTTGATGATGTCGTCGCGACTCTTGTACGGCATGTCCAACGAGCGGGTGATTCCGCCGATCTTCGGTGCCGTGCACGAACGGCGGCGCACGCCCTGGGTGGCGATCATCTGCACGACGGCGCTCGCCCTCTTGCTCGCGAGCTGGAGCGGCGTCCGCACGCTCGGCGGCACGACGGCTCTGCTGTTGCTCTGCGTGTTCGCGCTCGTCAACGCCGCGGTGCTCGTGCTGCGCCCGCAGAAGGTCGAGCATGCGCACTACCGCGCGCCGACCCTGTGCCCCGTGCTCGGTCTCGTCTCGTGCCTCTACCTTGCGTCGCCGCTCGCGGGCCGGGAAGGCGCGCAGTACCTGGTGGCGGGGATCCTGCTGCTGCTCGGTATCGCCTTGTTCCTGATCAATCAGTACCTTCGCCGCAGCGCAATCGACAGGGTGACACCCGCGGGGTAAATTCGGCCTGTTGGCGTTCAACTAACGGGGGAGACCATGGCTGCACAACCCAATGAGATCGGCCGCGCCGCGCCGATCGAGATCGATCACCGCATCTACGAGCTCTACGACGAGTACTGCCACGGCCGCATGGACCGCCGCGAGTTTTTGGTGCGCGCGAGCGCGTTGGTTATCGGCGGCCTCGCGATGGCTCAGGCTCTGTTCCCGCGCTACGTCGAGGCGCAGACGATCTCGTTCACGGACGCGCGCATCAAAGCGAAATACGTCGAGTATCCGTCGCCCGGCGGCAATTCGGGCGAGATGCGCGGCTATCTCGTGCAGCCTGCGGGCGCGGGGCCGTTTCCGGCCGTGCTCGTGATCCACGAGAACCGCGGCCTCAACCCCTACGTCGAAGACGTGGCACGCCGAGCGGCCGTGGCGGGGTTCCTCGCGCTCGCGCCGGACGGCCTGTCGCCGGTGGGCGGCTATCCCGGCAACGACGACGATGGCCGCACGCTGCAATCGGGGCTCGACCAGGCGAAGCTGCGCCAGGACATGGTCAACAGCGCGCGCTATCTCAAAGCCCACGAGCTGTCGTCCGGCAAAATCGGCGCAACGGGATTCTGCTGGGGCGGCGGCATGGTCAACAACCTCGCCGTGGCCATGGGCGCGGACTTGAGCGCCGGTGTCCCGTTCTACGGCGCTGCTGCTGCCGCGGCCGACGCGCCGAAGATCAAGGCGGCGCTCATGATCCAATACGCGGCGACCGACGAGCGCATCAACGGCATGTGGCCCGAGTACGAGGCGGCCTTGAAGGCCGCGGGTGTCGATTACCGCATGCACATGTACGAAGGCACGCAGCACGGGTTCCACAACAACTCGACGCCGCGCTACAACGAAGCCGCGGCGAATCTCGCCTGGGAGCGAACGATCGCGTTCTTCAAAGAGCGCCTCGCATAAGCCCCGGAGGCTTGGGCGCGGCGGCGCGCGGCCGCCGCCGCGTCGGCGTTGCATA
>DATFFV010000481.1:0-2716 GCA_035249885.1 Gammaproteobacteria bacterium
GATGACGGCGGCCTTGAGGCCCGAGAAAAACCACGTGCAGCTCGTCGACGCCGTCGCCTCGTTGCGCGCGCGCGGAATTCCCGCGCGCGCGCTCATGATCGGCGACGGGGAGACGCGTGGCGCCATCGAGGCTCGCGCGCAAGCGCGCGGCGTTCTCGAGCACGTGTCGATCACGGGTTTCGAGCAGGACGTGCGGCCGTTCGTCGCGGCCGCCGACGTGGCGGTGCTCACGAGCTTCACGGAAGCGTTGTCGCTCGCGGCGCTCGAAGCCATGGCCCTCGGCAAGCCGGTCGTGCACTCCGCGGTCGGTGGCGCCGCGGAGATCATCGCGCCGGGCAGCACCGGGTTGCTGTTCCCCGTGGGCGACACGCCCGCGCTCGTGGACAGGCTCGCCATGCTCGCCGATGGGCCGTTGCGCAGCGCGATGGGGCAGCGTGCTCGCGCAGCCGTCGTGAAATCGTTCTCCGAGAGCGCGATGGTCGATGCGTACGAGCGCCTGCTCTTGAAGCTCGCGAGCCCGCCGAGATCCGTGTCCATCGGCTTGCGCGTGTCGGCCGAGTAGTGCGATGTGCGGCATTGCGGGTTGGGTAGCGTCGGGGCCGGCCATTCCGCCGGCCGATACGTTGGCGGCCATGCTCGGCGCTGTCGCGCACCGGGGACCCGACGGTTCCGGTGCCGCGCTCATGCAGTGCCGCGCGACGAGTCACGAGGTGGCGCTCGGTCACCGGCGGCTCGCGATCATCGACCCAGAAGGCGCCCCGCAGCCGATGCGCGACACGGGGGCGGGGCTCACGCTCGTGTTCAACGGCGAGATCTACAACTTCCGCGAGCTGCGCCGCGCGCTCGAGCTCGCCGGCTTGCGCTGCGAGCGCGACTCCGACACCGAAGTGCTGCTGCGCGGCTACGAGCTCTGGGGCCACGACGTCGTGCATCGCCTGCGCGGCATGTTCGCGTTCGCAGTGTGGGACGAGCGTGACGAATCGTTGTTTCTCGCTCGCGATCGCTTCGGCGAGAAGCCGCTGTTCATCGCCGCACGCGGCGACGGCCTGTTCTTCGCATCCGAGATAAAGGCTCTGCTCTGCGTGCCGGGCCTCGATGCGGGCGTCGATCTCGAAGCCGTGAGCTCCTATTTCGCATATCGCTACGCTCCTGGGCCGGCCACGCTGTTCACGGGCGTGCGCAAGCTGCCGCCGGGGACGGCGCTCGTCTGGCGCCGCGGTGTCGCGGAGCAGCGCCGCTACTGGACGGCGCCCGACCGCGCCGCGCGCGACAGCACTGCGCACGATGGCGCGCGGCGACGGAGCGCCGGCGCCGTAGGTGAGTTTCGCGCGCGGCTTACGGAAGCCGTGCAGCTTACGATGATCAGCGACGTGCCGTTCGGCGCGTTCCTCTCGGGCGGCCTCGATTCGTCCGTGATCGTGGCGCTCATGAGCCGCCTCGGTGGCCAGGTCAAGACGTTCACGGCCGGTTTCGCCGACGGCACGAACGAGCTGCCGTACGCGGCGGCCGTAGCGCGCGAGTTCGGCACCGATCACCACGAGATCGTCGTGTCGCACGCCGACGTCGCCGCGCGGCTCGCGTCGCTCGTGGCCAAGCGCGACGCACCGGTCTCGGAGCCCTCCGACGTTGCGCTGCACCTGCTCGCGACCGCGGCGGCACGCAGCGTCAAGATGGTGCTGACGGGCGAGGGCAGCGACGAAGTGCTCGGCGGCTACCCGAAGCACGTGGCCGAATGCTTCGCGCCGGCCGTGCAGTGGGTGCCTGCGAGCGTGCGGAGGTTGCTCGAGCCGCTCGTGCGGGCGCTGCCGTATCGTTTTCGGCGGTTCAAGACGGCCGCCGCGAGCTTCCGCGTGGGCGATCGGCGCGAGCGTTACGTGCGTTGGTTCGGCGCGCTCGATGGCGCCGAGCTCACGCGGCTCACGGCGCTCGGCGCGCCGCGGCACGATTGGCATGCGCCGCCGTTCGACGCCGAGCCCGGCGCGAGCGCACTGCGTCAGGTTCTCTATTTCGATCAGACGAGCTGGCTTCCCGACAACCTGCTCGAGCGCGCCGACCGCATGACGATGGCGGCGTCGATCGAAGCGCGGGTGCCGTATCTCGACCACGAGCTCGCGGAGTTCGTCTCCGGGTTGCCCGACCATTGGCGCGTGCGCGGCCTCACGGGAAAGCGGATCCTGCGTGCCGCCGCGGCCGAGCTCTTGCCGCGCACGATCATCGACCGGCCCAAGGTCGGCTTTCGCGTGCCCGTCGACGAATGGTTCCGCGGTCCGCTGCGGGAGTATCTGCTCGACCATTTGCGCGGCGGCGCGTCCTTGACGCGCGGCTACTACGACGGGCGAGCGCTCGACGCACTCGTCGACGAGCACCTTACGGGTCGACAAAACCACGACAAGCTGCTCTGGATGCTGCTCAACCTCGAGATCTGGCACCGGCAGTACGCGCCGCGCACGTGCGCGACGGCCGCACTTGCGCTGCGACGGGTGGCGTAACGTGGCGAACACTCCGCGGGACTTGGGCTCGATTGCGAGCGGCGCAGGCATACCGAGCGCGCGTTGGTATCTCAATCGCCTGCGCTGCATGCAGCCCAAGGAGATTCCGCATCGCATCGCGCGCGCACTCACGGCGCGCGTGGAGCACCTCGTGCCGTGGGAGAGCGTGGCCCCGGCGCCGAATCTCGCCGCGCCGGAGACGCCGTGGATTTGCGCGGCGCCCGCCG
>DATFFV010000482.1:0-5114 GCA_035249885.1 Gammaproteobacteria bacterium
CGAATGCCGAGCAGCGCGAGCATGTGCCGGTGATCGTCGGCGGTCGTCCACTCCGCAGCGCCACTCGGGGACTGCGCCGCGAGCGGGCGCGAATGGGCCGCCGCGACGAGCGCCAATGCCGCAACGGCCGCCGCTCGCGCGGCGGCGAACACCTTTCCGCCGTTCTTTCTCATGACGACCTTTGCTAGGCTGTGCCAGCGGCTCCAAGCGGGAAGCTCACCATGGCGAAGATCGATTGGATGATCAAGGGTCCGTGGCTCACGACCTGCAACTGCGTGGTCGGTTGCCCGTGCCAGTTCAATGCGCTGCCCTCGCACGGCCACTGTCGCGCAGCCGTGGGCTGCGAGATCGAAAAAGGACACTTCGACAAAGTGAAGCTCAACGGCGTGCGCTTCGCCGGCCTCTTCGCATGGCCCGGGCCCATCCACTTCGGCGGCGGCGAGGCGCAGCCTATCGTCGATGCCGCGGCGACACCCGAACAGCGCGCCGCGATTCTCACGATCTTGAAAGGTGAGGAAACCGAGCCCGGCGCCACGATCTTCAACGTGTTCGCAGGTACGTTCGCGAAGATCCACGATCCGCTGTTCCTGCCGATCGACTTTTCGGCCGACGTCGACGGCCGCGTCGGGCACCTCCGCGTGGCCGGCGTGATCGACGCCACGAGCGAGCCCATCAAGAACCCCGTGACGGGCGCCACACATCGCGTACGCATCGATATGCCCGACGGCTTCGAGTACGCGCGCGCGGAGGTCGCGCTCGGCACGACGCGCACGGGCGAAAAGGCCGCCATCGCGCTCGACTGGCGCGGCGCGCACGCGCACCTGACCTCGCTCCACTACACGCGCAGCGGCGTCGTTCGCTGACGCGCACGCCGTTGGCCGCCGTCCGCGCTCGCACGAGACGCCGATGAGCGCTCCGGGCATGCCGCCGCCGGGCTCGCTCGAGCGCATGCTCGTGCGCGACCGCCTGCTCATTGCGGCCACCCTCGCGGTGCTCGTCGCGCTCGCGTGGGCCTACCTCGTGATGCTCGCGCGGCGCATGGGCAGCGACGCGGACGTCGCCGCGGTGGCGTCGATGCCGGGAATGCCTGGAATGGATGGTCAGAGCGCCGGGGGGCCCGCGACGCGCGCCCTGGCGCTGACGGCGTTCATGTGGTGGACGATGATGATCGGCATGATGCTGCCGAGCGCGGCACCGATGGTGTTGTTGTTCGGCACGGTACAGCGGCGCCAGCTCGCGGCCGAGAACCCGTCGCTGCGCGTCGGCATGTTCACGCTCGGTTACGTCGTGACGTGGGGTGCGTTCAGCCTGCTCGCAGCCGCGGCGCAAACCGTGCTCGCCGAGCGCGCGCTGCTGGCGCCCATGGATCTCACGGTGACGACGCGCATCGGCGCATTGCTCGTCGCGCTCGCGGGTGTCTATCAGCTCACGCCGCTCAAGCACGTGTGCCTGCGGCGCTGCCGTTCGCCTGCCGAGTTCCTCTCGAGCCACTGGCGTCCGAACACGTCGGGCGCAGTGCGCATGGGCATCGAGCACGGCCTGTTCTGCGTCGGCTGCTGTTGGCTGCTCATGGGCCTCCTGTTCGTCGTCGGCGTGATGAATCTGTTCTGGGTAGCCGCGATCGCCGCATTCGTGCTGCTCGAGAAGATCGTGCCGCACGGCGAGGCGGTCGCGCGCGTGAGCGGGGTCGCGCTGCTGGCGTTCGCGGTGTACCTCGCGCTGGGCTAGAGCTGGACTCCGTCATGCAGCCGAACATCCTTGCCCATCCCGAGCTCGCCGCCGAAGGGCAACGCAAGATCGAATGGGTGCGGCGCAACATGCCGATCCTGCGGCAGCTCGAGCAGCGCTTCGTTACCGAGCAACCCTTCGCGGGCAAGCGCATCGCCGTCTGCATCCACCTCGAAGCCAAGACCGCGTACTTGGCACTCGTGCTGCGCGCCGGCGGAGCCGCCGTCGCCGTGACCGGCAGCAACCCGGAGTCGACGAAGGACGACGTCGTCGCGGCGCTCGCCGCCGAAGGGCTGCACGTCTACGCGCGCCATGGCGCGGAGCTCGACGAGATGCGCCGCTACATGGGGCTTGCGCTCGAGCTCGTGCCGCATGTCGTCATCGACGACGGCGGCGATCTCGTCGAGCTGCTGCACGAATCGCATCGAAGCCACGCCAAGGAGATGCTCGGAGCCTGCGAGGAAACCACGTCGGGCGTGCTGCGCGCCCGTGCGCGCGCGAAGGCCGGTCAGTTGCGCTTCCCGGTTGTGCTCGTCAACGAGGCGCGCTGCAAATACCTGTTCGACAACGTGCACGGCACGGGGCAGTCGGTTTGGGACGCCGTGATGCGCACGACGAACCTCGTGCTGGCCGGCAAGACGGTCGCGATCGTCGGCTACGGCTGGTGCGGCCAAGGCTGCGCGCTGCGCGCGCAAGGGCTCGGTGCCCAGGTCGTCGTCTGCGAGGTGGACCCGATCAAGGCGGCCGACGCGCTCATGCGCGGCTGTCGCGTATTGCCGCTGGCCGAGGCGTGTCGCGTCGCCGACGTCGTGCTCACGGTCACGGGCGTGCGGCACACGCTGCGGCGCGAGCATTTCGCGCTGCTCAAGAACAACGTGCTGCTCGCGAACGCGGGCCACTTCTCTCAGGAGATCGACGTCGCGAGCCTGGCGGACACAGCCGTGGAGCGCAAGTCGTTGCGCGCGAACGTCGAGGGGTTCCGCTTGGCCGACGGGCGGTGGCTCAACCTGCTCGGCGGCGGCAACATCGTCAACATCTCGTGCGCCGACGGCCATCCAGCCGAGATCATGGACATGAGCTTCGCGCTGCAGGCGCTCGCGGCGCACCACGTCGTCGAGCAGGCCCACTCGCTCACGCCGGGGTGTTATCCGGTACCGGCGGCGATCGACGAGCACGTCGCGCGGCTCAAGCTCGCGGCCGCAGGCGTCGCGATCGACGCGCTGACGGCCGACCAGCAACAGTACCTCGCGCATTGGCGCGCCTGAGACGAGCGTGAAGCTCCTGATTCGCGGCGCGACGCTCGTCACCGTCAATGCGCGGGACGAGGTGCTACCGCAAGCCGATCTCGCGATCGCCGACGGCGCGATCGTCGGCGTCGGCGCGGCACCCGCGGGCTTTACGCCCGACCGTGTGCTCGAAGGGCACGAGCGCGTCGTGTTGCCCGGGCTCATCAACACGCACACGCACCTGTCGATGACGCTCATGCGCAACTACGCCGACGATCTCGCGTTCTGGCCGTGGCTGATCGAGCGCATCAAGCCGCTCGAGGACCATCTCAAGCCCGAAGACGTTCGCGTCGGCGCACGGCTTGGGCTAGCGGAGCTCATCCGCGGCGGCACCACGTGCTTCCACGACATGTATTTTCATCTCGACGAGGTCGCCGACGAGGTCGCGAGCGCCGGCTTCCGTGCGCGGCTCTGCGGCGCGCTGTTCGACAACTCGGGCCAGGGCGAGCAGTTGCTGCGCGCGGCCGTCGGCCTGCACGAGCGCTGGCACGGCAAGGCCGAGGGCCGCGTCACGGTGGGCCTCGCGCCGCACTCGGCGTATCTGTGCAGCCCGGGGTACCTGAAGGAGATCATCGGCGAAGCCGAGCGCCTGAAGTGTGGGCTGCACATCCACGTGGCCGAAACCGAGCGCGAGGTCAACGACAGCCGCGAGCGCCATGGCGTCACACCCGTGCAGCAGCTCGCGGACTTGGGCTGCTTCCGCGTGCCGACGGTCGCGGCGCACGGCATCTATGTCGACGCCGCGGACCGGCGCACCTTACGTGAAGGCGGCGTCAGCGTCGCCCACAACCCGGGCAGCAACTTGAAGCTCGCGAACGGCATCGCCCCCGTGCAGGCGCTGCTCGACGACGGCGTCAACGTGAGCCTCGGCACCGACGGCGCCGCGAGCAACAACAACTTGAACCTGTTCGAGGAGATGCACCTCGCGGCGCTACTGCAAAAGTGGCTGCGGCGCGATGCCGAGGCGCTGCCGGCGCGCGAGGTGCTGCGCATGGCGACGATTCGCGGCGCCCGGGCACTTGGCCTGGAGGCAGAGATCGGCTCGCTCGAGGTCGGCAAACGCGCCGACGTCGTCATGATCGACGCCGCGCAACCCCACCTCGCGCCGCGCCACGATCTCATCGCGCTGCTCGTCTACTCGGCTCAGGCCGCGGACGTCGTGACCGTGCTCGTCGACGGCCGCATCCTCATGGAGGATCGCGTGCTGCTCACGCTCGACGAAGAGTCGCTGCTCGAACAGGCGACCGAGCAGACGCGCCGTTTGCTACAGCGCTCGACCGGCGGCTGAGCGCACCCCGGACTGCGGCCGCCGCGCGGGCTCGCGTGCTATATTTTGCAGATGGACGCTCTTCGTAACGTGTTGGCCGAGGATCCGCGCATCGCCTACGCGCTCGTGTTTGGGTCGAACGCGCGGGGAACTGCACACGCTGGTAGCGACCTCGACATCGCCGTTGGGCTCGAATCGCACATGCGCTTGAACGCGCTCGGTCTCGGCGATCTCATCGCCCGATTGGAGCGTGCCAGCGGGCACTCCGTCGACCTAGTAGTGGTCGACGAAGCGCCGCCGGCGGTTGCCTATCGGGTCTTTCGAGACGGCCGCGTGATCGTGGATAAAAATCACCGCACACTCGTCGCGCACAAGACCCGCGCCATCCTCGAGTACCTCGATTTCCGACCGATCGAGGCGCTCGCCGCTCGCGGAGTCCTCGCGGCAGCCGCGCATGGTCGATGAGGCTGTTCTAGCCAAGAAGCTGGCGGCCATTCGCGACGCGGTCGCGCGCATCCGCGACGTGCTTCCGGGCTCGGCAGACGCTTTCCGCGAGAACCGTACGGCACGCGAGGTCGTGATATTCAACCTGTTCATCGCCTTGCAGGAGGCGATCGCGCTTGCGACGCATTGGCTCGCCGACGAGGGCTGGGATGTGCCGCAGAGTTACGGTGACGCCTTTGCGGCGTTGGCCGATCGGCAGATTCTCGAACGGGAGCTCGCCCATCGACTGCGGGCCGCATCCGGCCTGCGAAATCTGATTGCCCATCAGTACGGCGCGGTGGATGCCGGCCGGATCTTCGATCTGGCTTCGCATGACGTCGAGGATTTGC
>DATFFV010000483.1:0-3372 GCA_035249885.1 Gammaproteobacteria bacterium
CGGCGCGCGCCGGGCCGGCTCGCGAGCCACGCGGGCGCGTCGGCGTCCTCGGCGAGCAGCAGCTCGGCGGGTTTCAGACGCTCGATCTCGGCGTGCAGCGCCTCGAGATCCGCGAGCTCCGTGAGGCTAAAGCGCCCGCCCGCGAGATCGAGCCACGCGAGGCCGATGTGCGGCGTGAAGACGACGGCCGCGAGCAGCCGTGTCTCTTTGTCCGCGAGCAGCGCAGCGTCGGTCAGCGTGCCCGGCGTGACGATGCGCACGACCTCGCGCGCGACGGGCCCTTTGCTCGTCGCCGGATCGCCGATCTGCTCGCAGATGGCGACCGACTCGCCGAGGCGCACGAGTCGGCCCAAGTACGTCTCGACCGAGTGGGCGGGCACGCCGGCCATCGGAATCGGCTCGCCGCCCGATTGGCCGCGGCGCGTCAGCGCGATGTCGATGAGCTTGGACGTGCGCCGCGCGTCGTCGTAGAACAGCTCGTAGAAATCACCCATGCGATAGAACAGCAGCGTGTCGGGGAACCGCGCCTTGATGGTGTGGTACTGCTGCATGACGGGCGTGTGCTGCGCGTTGCTCATCGCGTCGTTCGGGAGGATTCGCTGCGGCCATTGTAGTCGCGAGGGCGCGCGAATGGTCCCCCGGGCAGGTCACGGCGGCACTTCCACAACGTCGAGCTCGCGCAGCGGCGCGAGAAACTCCTCTACCGACAGCAAACCGACGCACGCCATCGCGCCTACCGGCAACGCGTCACCGTTTGCCAGCTTGCGCACGAGCGCGATGGCTGCTCCGCACGGAATCTGCGGGCCGTGATTCTGTGCGGCCAAAAGATTCCAGGTTAGCGACAACGCTTCGCCCTGGTCGTCTATGCCCTCGAGCGTCACGAACATGCCGCCACGATCGCTCAGGGCGGGCTCGACGATCCGTGCCAGTCGATTGAGCGAGCCGGCCAACGGCACGGCGCTATTCAAGAGGCCCGCGCGCACGAGACCGGCGAGTGCACATAGGGCGAGATGACCGATGCCGCTCGCGAAGCCGGCATGGAACGTGACCGTGCGTACGGTGGCGTAACGCGCAGGCAGCACCCCGAGGTCCGGCACGTCGCAACTGGCCAGCCAGCGCGCGCCGACCGGCTCGGGGAAACGATGGCGATGCAGATCGAACCATCCGTGTGTCGTAACCCATGCGCCGTCCTCGAGCCGCGTGAATGGCTTGCCGAGATAGCCGAAGACTGCGCGGACCGTCGCGAGACCCGGCGCGCGCGCGCCCGTTGCAATGCCGATGTGGATGGCAGTCAACTCGGCGAACCGCGGTGTGTAGCGATCCACGACAGCGCTCGACAAAGCGGGAAGGGAGCTCGCACCGCTGATTACGCTCACACGTTTTTGGCGTGCTTGCGCATCGAGACCGGTGATGCCCGCAACGAACGCTCGCCCGTCGGCAAGATCGATGTAGTGGCATCCGGCGTCGATGGCGGCCTGCGCGACGCCGTAACCTTGCGTTTGAAACGGACCGGCCGTATGGACGACGACCCCGACTCCGAGCTCGCGAAGTCGTGCCGCGAGGTCCCCGCCGTGTGCGTCGATAGCAACGGACTGCTGCTCTGGCAACCCGAGTGCGCGGGCGGCGCCAGCGGCTTTCTTGAGGTCGCGGCCGCCGATGAGGACGCGGATGCGCGCGTCCTCGGCCAAGGCCTTCGCGATGCGCGCACCGAAAAACCCGTAGCCGCCCAATACCAAGACGGTCAACATTGGGCTGGAACTATGGCAGGACGCACCGTGGCAGTCAGCCGGAAAGGCGGTGGCCACCCAAGCCTCTTCGGGAGTAACCACTCGCGCGCGTTATGACAGATCGCCCGTGCGGCGGTGTGCGTCAACCACAGAACGAGACGCCCGCACTTTTATAGCCGGCGTTCGCCCACAAGAATTCTGGCCACATTTGCCCCGTGGGAGGAGCCAATGAGGAACTGGATCATCGGTATAGCCATTGCCGCCGGCGTCTATGGGGTCAACATCGCGATGCGCGCCGATCGCGACGAGACCGGCGCCATCGTCGACGAGGGAAGCATCGACCCCTTTGAGATGCGAGTCGGCGATTGCTTCGACGACGGGTCGACGTTCGAGGGTGACAACCCCGAAGTATCGAGTGTGCCGGGCGTTCCTTGCTCGAGCCCTCACGACAACGAGGTCTACGCGGTATTCGACGTCGAGGTGGCGACCTTTCCCGAGGGCGACGAGATGGCGCGCATGGCGTTCGAGTCCTGCAAGCAGCGCTTCACGTCGTTCGTCGGCAAGGACTATGAATCGTCGGAGCTCGACATCGCGACGTTATACCCGACGCGCGAAAGCTGGAACCGACAGAACGACCGCGAAGTCGTGTGCGCGGTCTACGACTTGGCCGCGAACAAGCTCACGGGCAGTGTGAAGGGCCGAGCCCTGTAACTCGGAACGAAAACGGCGGCGCGTTCTGCGCCGCCGTCTCTCGCTCGACGCGCCTGCGCCGCGTAGGATCGCAGGATGCGAATCGCGCATCTCGAGGCCGGCCGGCACCTCTACGGCGGCGCCGCCCAGGTCCGCTATCTCGTCGACGGGCTGACCGCCCGCGGCGTCGACAATCTGCTGCTCTGCCCCGCGGGCAGCGAGCTCGCGGGCGCGGCGCCGGCCGCGAGCGTTCGCGCCATGCCGATGCGCGGCGACCTCGACCTCACGCTGCCGCTGCGGCTCGTGCGCGCGCTCGCACGCTTTCGGCCCGACATCGTCCACGTGCATTCGCGCCGCGGCGCAGACCTCTACGGCGGGCTCGCAGCCGCGGTCGCCGGCGTTCCGGCCGTGCTCACGCGTCGCGTGGACTCCGCCGAGCCGGCCTGGCTCGCGCGCTTGAAGTACAGGCCGTACGCGGCCGTCGTCGCCCTGTCGCGTGCCATCGAAACGCAGCTCGCCGCGGCCGGCGTCGACGCGGCGCGTGTCGTGCGCATTCCGAGCGCCGTCGACACGGCGCGCTATCGGCCCGACGCCGCGGCGCGAGCCCGCCTGCTCGCCGCGTTCGCGTTGCCGAACGACGCGCTCGTCGTCGGCGTCGTCGCACAGCTCATCGAGCGCAAGGGCCACGACGCGTTGGTTGCGTCGCTACCGGAGCTCGTCCGCGGGCAGCCCACGCTTCGCGTGCTGTTGTTCGGCCGCGGACCGCTCGAGCCCAAGTTGCGTGCGCAGATCGCTGCGCTCGGCGTCGGGGGCCACGTCACGCTCGCGGGCTTTCGCGCGGACCTGCCCGAGCTGCTGCCCGGCCTCGACGTGCTCGCGCATGCGGCCGTGCGCGAAGGCTTAGGATCTGCGCTGCTCGAGGCTGCAAGCGCTGGCGTTCCGGTGGTCGCGTACG
>DATFFV010000484.1:0-20639 GCA_035249885.1 Gammaproteobacteria bacterium
GCGCGGATCTCGTGCAGCTTGGCCTGATCGTGGGCGACCTCGAGCACGCGATCGATCCACGCCGCAATCGGCTCCATGTCCTTTTCCCGCATGCCGCGCGAGGTGATCGACGGCGTGCCGATGCGCACGCCCGAAGGATCGAACGGCTTGCGCGGGTCGAAGGGGATCGTGTTGTAGTTGGACTCGATGCCGGCCTCGTGCAGAGCGCGCGCAGCAGGCTTGCCCGTGATACCGCGCGGCGTCACGTCGATCAAGATCAAGTGATTGTCGGTACCGCCCGAAATCAGACGGAACCCCCGCGCCTGCAATGCCGTCGCGAGCGCCTGGGCGTTCTTGACGATCTGCTGCCCGTAGGCGCGAAACTCCGCCGTCGCGGCCTCCTTGAGCGCCACGGCGATCGCGGCCGTCGTGTGGTTGTGCGGCCCGCCCTGGAGGCCCGGAAACACCGCGCGGTCGATGTCCTTGGCGTAGATCGTGTCGCAGAGAATCATGCCGCCGCGCGGGCCGCGCAGCGTCTTGTGCGTCGTCGTCGTGACGATCTTCGCATGCGGATAAGGATGTGGATGCGCGCCCGCGACGATGAGCCCAGCGATGTGCGCGATGTCGGCGACGAGCACGGCGCCGACGGACGTGGCGATCGTCGCGAAACCCGCGTAGTCCCAGGTGCGCGGATAAGCCGTGCCGCCGCAGAACATGACCCTCGGCCGCGTCGCCTTCGCCAGCGTCTCGACGCGGTTCAAGTCGACGCGGTGCGTCTCGGGATCGACCTCGTACTGCTTCGACTTGTATTGGATGCCGGAGAAGTTGACGCCCCAGCCGTGCGTGAGATGACCGCCGAACGGTAGCCCCAGTCCCATGATGGGCTCACCCGGCTTCGCGAGCGCCATGTAGACCGCCTGATTCGCAGGTGACCCCGAGTACGGCTGCACGTTCGCGTGCTGCATGCCGAATAGACGCTGCGCGCGCTCGATCGCGAGCGTCTCCACCTGATCGACGTAGTCCTGGCCCTCGTAGTAACGCTTGCCCGGGTAACCTTCCGAGTACTTGTTGTTGAGCACCGAGCCCGTGGCCTCCATGACGGCGAACGAGGCGTAATTCTCCGACGGGATGAGCCGGATGAACTCGTCCTGCCGTTTCGTCTCGAGACCGATGAGCCGGTGGATGTCGGGGTCGGTGGCGCGCAGCGCAGGTAGGTCGGACATTCGTGTTCCTCGGAGCAGGCTTTGGGTTCGGCCGGCGGGCCGCTCGGGGCGCGTAGTCTACAGGACGCCGCGGCGACGGCGCACGCGCGCGAAGGGTCCACCGCGGGATCCTCCGCGACGCGGGTGAGCGCCCAGGCTACTACGCTGACGCTAGAACCGGCTGCGGACGCCGACCTGATAGTTGCGGCCGGGCAGCGGCGCGATGTCCTTGACGAACGACGTGTGCTTGCGCGCGACCTCGTCACCGAGATTCGCCGCGCTCGCGAACAGCTCGAGCTCGGTGCCGGCACCGACGTTGAACCGCCAGCGGAAGTCGGCGTTGACCAGCGTGTAGCCGTCCGTCACCGTCTCGAACGGCGCGATGTCGTCTTGATCGTCGTAGCGCGTCGCTTCGAGACCTACGAGCAACCGATCGGTGTGGTACTGGAGCCGCCCGCCGTAGCGAAGCGGCGGCAGGCGCGGCAGTTTTTCTCCGGTCGTGAGCTTGCCCTTTACGTAGTCGACAAAGAGGCGCATGTCGACCCCGCTCTGACCTTCCTCCATGAACGGTACGAACAGCTCGGCCTCGATACCCTGAAAATCGGCGTCGGCCTGCGTGTAGACGAAGATCGGGAGCTCGTCCACGGGATCGACCGCCCCCGTGTCCGCCAGGTAGATGAACTTGTCGTACTGAGTATCGAAGCCCGTAAGGCTCCAGCTCATCTCTCCCACCTGTGCCCGGATGCCGATGTCGACGTGCTGCGCGGTCTCCTTGTCGAGTGACACATCGCCGACCTGCACGACACCGGTCGCGAGATGAGGCCCGTCCGAGTACAGCTCCTCGGCCACGGGCATTCGATCGGACAACGACAACGTCGCGACGAACGAGTAGCCGCCGCCGAGCGAGCGCACGGCGCCCAGCGAGACGCTCGTGGCAGCGTCGTCGAAGCTAGGCAGGCCGCCCGACGGCGTGTGCTCGAGCGATTCGAGCCGGGCGCCGAGCGCGAGCTGCCACGCTTCGAGCTCGATCTGCTCGACGACGAAGACGCCGAGCGTCGACGTATCGACGGGCGGCACGAATGCCTCCTCGCCGACGGCCGCGAACTCGCGTTCCCCGAGCTGAACTCCGAAGGCGCCGTTCCATCGCCCCGCCGTCCGATGCAGCAGCTCGAGCCTGAGCTCCGTGGCATCGTTCGTGAACTGGGTGCCGATCGCGTCGCCCTCGAGCTCGACGTGCTCGTAGTCGTTGATGCCGACCCGCACGTTCAGGCCTTCGATGGCCCCGTCGAATCCCATCCACCCCCCGCGCAGATCGACGCGGCGCTGATCGAGATCGATGCGCACGAGCTCCTCCTCCTCGGGAAGCTCTCCGGGGAGCGGCTCTTCCTCGTGGTGGTGCCCGGGAATCCCGTAGAGCGTGTCGAAGGCGTTGATGCCGATGCCGACATAACCGTTCGCACCGAGCCAGGAGGCGCCGAACGCGGCCGCCTCGCTCTCAGCGGCACTGTTCTCGACGCGGCCGAAGACGTCCTCGGGATCCGGGTTCGCGGGATCGGCATCCGCGTGCGCGTAGCCCGGAATCTCGTAGTCGTCGCTGTCGCGCCGTCCGGCATCGAGGTGCCAGGCGAACCGCGGCGCGCCGCCATCGAGCCGCACGGCCGCACCATGGCCATCGGCGACGCTGTCGCCGCGCACCTCGACCGCGCCCTCGAAACCGTTCTCGGGCGCACGGGTCGGGATTCGCGTCGTGACCGTGTTGATGACGCCGCCGATGGCGCCGCTACCGTATAAGAGGGTCGTCGGGCCGCGGAAGATTTCGATCTGATCGGCCGCGAGCGGCTCGATCGTGACCGCGTGATCGTCGCTCACGGTGGCCGCGTCCATCGAGTCGATGCCGTCCTCGAGCATCTGCACGCGCGCACCCGCGAGGCCGCGGATGATGGGCCGCGACGCCCCCGCGCCGAAGTAGGACGAGCTCACGCCGAGCTGATTCGCCAGCGTCTCGCCGAGATTCGCGGCGCGCACGCGGTCGAGCTCGTCGCCTCTGACGACGCTGACGGACTGTGCGATGTCGACGGGGGAGCTATCCCGCAGCACCCCGGTGACGACGATTTCCTCGAGTGCCTCATGCTCTTGGGCTTGCACGGTCAGCGCGAGTACGGAGCTGAGCAGGCTCGAGGCAACGGGCGCCAGCGCGCCGCGCCGCGCGCGAAATGGAGTGGTCATGAGCGATTTCCTTCATCCAACGAGATCCGTTCGAAACGGCGATGGCCGGGCTCGAGAAACGAGCCCCGAGCGCCGACGACTCAGAACGTGAAGGAAACGGCGGGAGGGCCGCGTGCATACCGGCGGGTAGGCACGAGGGAGAACGAAATGACGGCGACCGCCACGACCGCGAGTGGAGTCGCGACGACGACGTCGAAGTGAAGCGGCGTGGTGACGGCCCCGGCCGCGAGGCTCGCGGTGCCGAGGCATACGGTGCAGGGTTGGCCGTTGGCGTGTGCGGCCGCGTCCAACTCGTGGGAGACGGCCAACGCCTCGGCGAGGACCAACGCCGCAACGAGCAAAGCCCCGACCCACGTCTGCACCGTGGGACGCCGGAATTCGCGCAGTGGGCTTACCTTGGTCATGTTCGGCCTCGACGCGGCCGAGAAAACTCTAAGCGATGGCGTTGCGGGCTGTCGAGGCCCGCTTCCGCCACCGCGCCACGGCTAGAATGTCGTCATGAATCTTCAGCTTGGCGCGCTGCTCGCGGCGCTCGCAGCCTGCCTCGCCGCGCCCGTCCACGCGGGCCTGCCGCCCGTTCCCGTGCCGCCCGAGAATCCCGTCACCGAGCCGAAACGCGTGCTCGGCAAGATCCTGTTCTGGGACGAGCAGCTCTCGAGCGACGGCTCGGTCGCCTGCGGCACGTGTCATCGCCCCGGCGCCGGCGGCGGCGATCCGCGCGTGGGCCGCCATCCCGGAGTCGACAAGGGCACCATCGACGACGTGTTGGGCTCGCCGGGTATCGTCGCGCTCGGGCGCGACGGCAAGCCGCGGCCTCACGAGATCTTCGGCACCGCGCCGCAAGTCACGGCGCGGCTATCGCCGTCGAACTTCGGCTCGCTCTGGGCCAACGAGCTTTTCTGGGACGGGCGCGCGGGCCCGGAGGTCATGGACCCAGCCACGGGCAAGGTCGCGATCGCGCACGGCGGCGCGCTCGAAAACCAAATCCTCGCGACACTCTTGAACGACGCCGAGATGGCCAAAGCGGGCCGCTCGTGGGCCGACGTCGCCGCCGACGTCGTGCGCTCGCGTCCGCTCGCGCTGGCCACGGATTGGCCGCCCGATGTCGCGGCGGCCATAGGCCAGAGCCCCACCTACACGCGGCTCTTCGCCGCGGCGTTCGGCGACGCGACGATTACCCCGATTCGCATCGCGTTCGCAATCGCGACGTACCAGCGCACCCTGATCGCCGACCAAACGCCGTGGGATCGCTTCGACTCGGGCGACGCGAGCGCGCTTTCGAGCCGAGCACTCTACGGCTGGCGCGCATTCCAGGCGTTTCATTGCGCTGCCTGCCACACGCCGCCCCTATTCACGAACGACGAATTCTTCCAGATCGGCGTGCGGCGCGCGGACTTCGATCGCGGCCGCGAGAACGTGACGCACGATCCCGAGGATGCGGGCGAGATGAAAGTGCCGACCCTGCGCAACGCGGCGCTTCGGCCCCGCTTCATGCACACGGGCGAGTTCGCGAGCCTAGGCGCCGCGGTTCGCTTCTACGTGAACGCGCTCCCGCTGCCCGAGCGCGACGGCATCCCGGGCGCCGGCCTCTACACGTTCAACCTGAGCCAGATCGACGAAGGCGACTTGCGCGAGTTCCTCACCGCCGCGCTCACGGACCCGCGCGTCCGCGACGAGACGTTTCCGTTCGACCGGCCCATGCTGCGCAGCGAGCGCTTAGGAGGTGCCGGTGTTACGGTTTCGGTTCAGCCGAATGGCCGCCGCACGGGTGCCGTCGATTCGGCTGAACCGAAACCGTAACACCGGCACCTCACCAGGCTGCTACCATCGCGCGCCAATGGGTAAACCGGGCAACACGGGCATCCGCCGGATCATCAACGCCACATTCTTCTCGTTGGCCGGGCTGCGCGCGGCATGGCGGCACGAGTCCGCGTTTCGTCAGGAAGTCGCGCTCTGCGTCGTGCTGATCCCGGCGGGCGTCTGGCTCGGACAAACCGCCATCGAACGCTCCCTCCTGATCGGCTCGTGCTTGCTCGTGCTCGTCGTCGAGCTCCTGAACTCCGGTATCGAGGCCGTCGTCGATCGCGTCGGCGCGGAGCATCACCAACTGTCGGGCCAGGCCAAGGACTTGGGCTCGGCCGCGGTATTCTTGAGCTTGCTGCTCGTTCTTCTCATCTGGGGCCTGATCGCCTGGGACCGGTTCGGGCCGATCCTCCGGAACCCTTGAGCGGCGATCCCGACGGACGACGCTGGCCGGCGGAGCTTACGTTCCTGCTCGAGCGTCATCCGCGCGCGACGTGGCCGGCACGGTCTTCCGCAAGCGTCGAGTTCTGGCTCGCCGTGCACGAGCGGTTGCGGCGCGATTGCGCGGGCCTCGCAACCATCGCCGACGAGTACCGCGCCGGCCGGCAAGCGGCCCTGCAGCTCGCCATAGTCGCCGCGCCGCGGTTGCGCGGGTTGATCGCGGCGATGCACGGCCATCATCGAATCGAGGACGTCGAGTACTTTCACACGTTTCGCCGTACGGAGCCGCGCCTGGCTCGCGGCTTCGATCTGCTCGAGCAGGAGCATGCGGAGCTCAACGCCGACGTCGACGCCGCGCTCACGGCGCTCGGCGAGTTGCGTGCCGCGGCGGAGCATGCAGCACAGGCTGGCGCCGCAGCGACGCTCGGGCTCGCCGCGCAGCGTTACGTCGAGATCACGGAGCGGTTGTGCGAACGGCTCCTTCGCCACCTGCGTGACGAGGAAGACTTGGTCGTGCCGTTGCTGCTCGAGCACACCGGCTCTTGACGAACCGCTGCGACCAGCCACGCGACTGGCGGTGCTCGCGCTCGGTAGGGGGGTTGCGGCGGACCGTGCGCCGCGTGGGCCGCAGCCAAAATAGCCCGTTCGCGGCGCGTGGGCCGGCGGACGGAGCGGTTGAGGTCTGTGTCTCAGAGCTACGTGAACGGCAGCATGGGCCTAGTCTAACCCCGAACGAGCGCTTCGCTGGCGACGAAGGAAACCGTGCGCAAGCGGACGGTGATATAGCTCGATGCTCATCGAGCGCCACGACTACTGACGCTTGCGTCGCCAAACGACCGACAAGTTGTTCGCCGGCATGGCAACCGTCAGACCCAACTCGAAACCATAACCGCGCGCGAGCCCGTCGACATCCGTGAGATCGCGCACACCCCACGCTCCGTTGCGCGCGCGCAAGCTTCTGTCGAACTCCGCGTTGCTCGGCGCCGTGTGCACGCCGTCGCGCATGAAGGGACCATACAACACGAGCGGCGCGCCCGGGGCAAGCAACGCGTGCGCGTGGCGCAGCAGCGCGTCGCAGGCCGACCACGGCGCGATGTGGATCATGTTGATGCAGACGATCGCGTCGGCGCGCCTCAGGGGCGCATGCGGCTCGTGCACGTCGAACGCGAGCGGCGCGTGCAGGTTCGGCAGCGCGGCATTCGTCACGCGCGCGGCGAGCAGCGCGCTCACCTCGGCGTCGGGCTCGCTCGGCTGCCAGTCGAGCGCCGGAAACGCCCGTGCGAAATGCAGCGCGTGCTGCCCCGTGCCACTCGCGACCTCGAAGACGAGGCCCACGGGCGGCAGGACGCTCGCGAGCACCTCGGCGATCGGCTCCTTGTTGCGCTGGCCGGCGGGGTGGTCGCGCGCCGTGGCATCCACCACCACCGCTACTCGACCCTATTATCCGCCGCGCGCGCGCCCGACAAGATGTTGCGCATCGCGAGGTTCCCCTCGTGGCACGCGTACTCGTAGATGCGCTGCGTGTAGTCGACCTGCGTGAGCGGCATCGAATACGTCCACGGCCGCTCCCATGTCGTCGCATCCTCGAACGTCACCGTCCACTCGACGGTATCCGCGCTCGTGCGCGTGAAGCGCTCGGTCATCTTGACGTTCTCGCTCGAGCGTTGCGGCGCCGTCTCCGCGCGGAAGTTCGTCGTCTCGACGACGAGCGTGTCGCCGTCCCACCAGCCGCGCGCGTCGCCCAAGTACTGCTTGAGGCTCGAAGCGATGTGCGGGCGGCGATCGAGCGGGATCACGCGCGCCTCGTGGATCATCTCGTAACGGATGGCGACGCTGTCGGGCGCTTGCACGATCTCGTAACGGCTGCCGTAGCCGGCCGGCATCATCGAGCTCGGAATGCCGCGCGTGATGCAACGGTCGTAGAGGCCCATGTCGAGATAACTGTTGAACGGCCCGCGCGAATTCTGGTTCGTGCTGACGCCGCCGGTCCGCTGCCGCTGATTGGCTGCCGCCGTCCGCGCCGGGATCTTGCCGTCCTCGGGGTCCGTGATGAGCCACGGGCGCTTGTTGTTGCGGTCGAACGTGTCGAAGATCAGATGCGGCGGCGGCGAGATGCTGCGGCGCCACCCTTCGCTATCGACCTGCGCCTTGAAGCGGCGATCGCGCTCCGCGACGATCTCGGCGATTTGCTCCGGCGTGATCGTGGCGAGCGTCAGACCTTCGAGCTCGTCGGGCCGCTCCATCGGCGTACCTGTCTCGTCGTCGTTGGAGTAGATGCCCGCGAGATCGGGATCGCCCCACGAGGTTCGCGGCGGAGCCCAAGCCGGCGCCTCGCTCGCGCTCTGCGCCGTCACGAGCCCCGCGGCAGCACCCGCCAGCAACCCGGCGAACGTAGCCGACGAACGAACATTTCTCGACATGGGCCCACTCCCCCGCGGCTTTTGACATCCGCAACGCGTTCGCATAGAACGACGGCAGAACGAGCCCGATTCTACGTGCGGCCTGGCGTGCGAGCCACGTCGACACAAGGGCAGCGAGCTTTTGGGGGTCTGGATGCGACGCAGTTGCCGACGACGTCCGCCCCCGCGGCCGGTACACTGAGCTTCTTCGATTCCGCATACCAACAACTCTTGAAGGGCGGTGCCAAGCCATGAACACGACGACTCGAACCCCGTTCTCGCGGCGTGGCGCCGCACTGAAGCTCGGAACCCTGCTCGCAGCAGCTCTCGCGGTCGGCGCTTGCCAGCCGAGCGGCCCGGCCGCGCCCGCGGGTCCGGTCATCCCACGCCTCGGCGAGCGACCCGACTTCAACGGCGTGTGGCAAGCCATCGGCACTGCGCACTGGAATCTCGAGGACCACTCCGCGACAGCCTTGAGCCAGTTCTGGCAACTCGGCGCAATCGCCGCGGTTCCGGCAGGGCAAAGCGTCGTTCAGGGCGGCACGATTCCTTATCTGCCCGCGGCGCTCGCGAAACGCGATGAGAACCGCGCGGGCTGGCCGAAGACGGATCCGGAGGCGAAGTGCTACATGCCGGGGATCCCCCGCGCCACGTACATGCCTTTCCCGTTCCGCATCGTGCAGGGCGACGGCGACATCCTGTTCGTCTACGAGTTCGCGAGCGCCAACCGTATCGTCCATATGTCGGACCACCAAGAGCCGCCGGTCGACAGTTGGATGGGCTGGTCGAACGGCCGTTGGGAAGGCGACACGCTCGTGATCGAGGTCACGGGTAACAACGACCAAACCTGGTTCGACCGAGCCGGCAACCACCATAGCGCCTTGATGAAGGTCACGGAGCGCTACACGCTGCTCGGCGAGAATCACCTGCAGTACGAGGCGACGATCGAGGATCCGGAGACGTTCTCGCAACCCTGGACGATTTCGCTGCCGCTCTACCGCCGGCTCGATACCAACGTCCAGCTCCTCGAGTTCAAGTGTGTCGAGTTTTCTGAAGAGCTGCTCTACGGAGACCTCGTCAAGAAAACCGAGTAAAGTTTAGGGATCAGTTAGCTGGGAGATGACTGCCATGCGCATGAAGCTCTTGTGTGTTGCCACCGGTGCCCTGCTCGTTGCCGCGGCCGGGCCCGTCCTGGGCCATCATTCGTTCGCCGCCGAATTCGACGCGAACCGTCCCGTGAAGCTCGAGGGCACGGTCACGAAGATGGACTGGATCAACCCGCATTCGTGGATCCACATCGACGTCACGACGTCCGCGGGCGAAGTGCAGAAGTGGATGGTCGAAGGCGGCGCGCCGAACGCGTTGCTGCGCCGCGGCTGGAACCGCAACTCCCTGCCGGCCGGAACCAAGATCTCGGTGCAAGGCTTCCAGGCGAAGGACGGCTCGTTCCGTGCCAACGGCCGCGACATCACGTTCGCGGACGGCTCGAAGCTGTTCGTCGGCTCGTCAGGGATCGGCGCGCCGGACGAGCGACCCGAATAGCCAACCCAAGAGAATCCTCGCTGACCGACGCACCCGCTCCCGCCAAGCCCAAGAAGTCGGTCGCGCTCTCGGGCGTCGTGGCCGGAAACACGGCGCTCAGCACCGTGGGGCGGACCGGCAACGACCTCCACTATCGCGGCTACGACATCCTCGAGGTCGCCGAGGCGTGCGAGTTCGAGGAGATCGCTCATCTGCTCGTCCACGAGCGCCTGCCGAACGCGGCCGAGCTCGCGGCGTACCGAGCTAAGCTAAGATTTATCAGAGACTTACCGCAGCCAGTTCGCACCGTTCTCGAAGCGCTGCCGGCCACAGCGCACCCGATGGACGTGCTGCGGACCGGGGTCTCGACGCTCGGCTGCATCGAGCCCGAGAGCGATCAGTCTCCGTACCAGGCGCGCGAGATCGCCGATCGGCTCATCGCCTCGCTCGGGAGCATGCTGCTCTACTGGTATCACTACTCGCGGTCGGGCGAGCGTATCGACGTCGACTGCGACGCCGATTCCGTGGGCGAACATTTCCTGCACCTGCTGCACCGGCGGCCGCCTCCCGCCTCGTGGGTGCGCGCCATGCACACCTCGCTCGTGCTCTACGCCGAGCACGAGTTCAATGCCTCGACGTTCACGGCGCGCGTCATTGCCGGCACGGGCTCGGACCTCTACTCGTGCATCGCCGGGGCCATCGGGGCGTTGCGCGGCCCGAAGCACGGCGGCGCCAACGAAGTCGCGCTCGAAGTTCAGCAACGCTATCGCGATCCTCAGCAAGCCGTCGCCGATATCCGCGAGCGCGTGGCGCGCAAAGAGGTCGTCATCGGCTTCGGTCATCCCGTCTATACGGCCGCCGACCCGCGCAATCGCGTCATCAAGGACGTCGCGCGACGGCTCGCGACCGAGGCCGGAAACTCAAGCGGCTTCGCGATCGCCGACGCCATCGAGGCCGAGATGGCGAGTCTCAAAAAGATGTTCGCCAATCTCGATTGGTTCTCCGCGGTCGCTTACCACGTCATGGGCGTGCCGACCGCGATGTTCACGCCGCTATTCGTCATCGCGCGCACGACGGGCTGGGCGGCGCATGTCATCGAGCAACGCGCCGACGGCAAGATCATCCGCCCGAGCGCGAACTACGTGGGGCCCGAGAACCGCGCGTTCGTGCCGCTCGCGAAACGTCCATAGCTTTGGCCCAAGGCTTCGCGCGCCGCAGCGTCATGCAGAGGTGAAAGCGGTCGGTCGGGTAGAGATTCTCGGCGACGATGCCGACGACGCCCGATGACAGCCGGTAGGCGCGGCGCACCGCGATGACGGCCCCGCGGGGCCGCACCGCGAGCATCGCGGCGACGTCGTCGGGCGCCTCGTTCGCGCGAATCGACTGCTCGACCTCTGCCACCGTCTCGCCATAAAGGTCCTCGACGAGCAGATAGATCGGGCCGGGGCGGCGACCGAGAAGACGCGCGACACCGGCGAAGTTGCCGTGCACGAACACCTCGGTGAAGCACACGGCGCGTCGATCGTCGGGCGCGAAGCGGAACCCCCTGACCTGCAGCCACCTCGACCCTGCTTCGCCGCCGAGGCGCTCCGCGAGTGCCGCGTCGGCGACGACGAGCTCGCTCGAGCGCACGTCGTAACGAGTGGCGTTCGCGAGCTCGATGAGGTCGTTGATCGATGCAACCTCGTGAAAATAGGGCCGCGCCGAGCCCGCGCGCAGCACCGTCGTGCCGAACCCTTGGCGCGAGGCGACGAGCCCCGCATCGCGGAGCTCGCGTAGAGCCTCGCGGATCGTGTGCCTGCTGACTCCGAAGCGCTGCTGCAACGCGCCTTCCGTCGGCAGTTGCGTGTCGACGGGGTGCACGCCGCTGACGATCTCCTGCTTGAGCGTCTGCACGACTTGGCGGTAGAGCGGGCCGCTCGCCGTCGGCCGCCCTGCCAACTCACTGCTCCCTGCAGACGTTCGTCGCGTCATAGCTCTGGCTGCGGCGTACCGCAGCGCTCGATCTTAGCATCGCCGGCTCGTTCGCTTACGTCTGCGCGGGCGCGGCGACTGAGCCGAATGACTGCGGACCGTCCTTGTTGCTAACGCCGTCGCGAACCGCATAGGATGCCTGCCGATTTCCGATCTCGTTCCCGGACGCAGGAGAGCGCGATGGCCGAGGCTCCCACGAGCGCCGTCTACTTGCTCAAGCGAGCAGAGCTCGCCGTGCGCGGCTGCGTCGAGGTGGCGTTCAGCGAGGTTGCGCTGACGCCGAGCCAGTACTACATCCTGTTCCTCGTCAAACGCGCCGAGGCTACCTCGTCCGCAGAGCTCGCACGCGCCATGGGTGTGCTGCCGCAATCGATGACGGAGCTCATTGCCCCGCTCGAAAAACGCGGCGCGATCGTGCGTCGGCCGGACAGCAGCAACAATCGCATCCTGCGCATCGAGCTCACGAGCGCCGGTTTGCGGCTGTTCGAGCGCGGCACGGAGCGCGCGATTCGGTTCGAGCGCGAGCTCCTCGATGGCTTCGGCGGAGAAGAGCTCGGACATCTGTGCCGCGGGCTCAGCGCGCTCATCGCCAGAGCCGAAAAGCACTCGTACCATCCGAAGCTGCGCCGCCTCCACAAGAACGCCGACAAGCCCAAGGTCGCACGCGCTGCGCGCAAAAAAACGCCGCGGCAGCGCGCCGGCGGCCGGTAGCTCCCGCCGCACCGCCCACTCAGCTCGAAGCGCCGCCCGCGAGTAAAGCGGCGACGTCGGCATCGATCTTCTCCGGCGTGTCGGTGGGCGCATAGCGCCGCACGACGCCGCCGGAACGGTCGACGAGGAACTTCGTGAAGTTCCACTTGATTGCCTGTGTGCCGAGCACGCCTGCCTGCTCCTTCTTGAGCCAGCGATAGAGCGGATGCGCGCCCTCCCCGTTGACCTCGATCTTGGCGAACAACGGAAACGTCACGTCGTAGTTCAGCGAGCAGAACTGCTTGATCTCGGCCTCGCCGCCGGGCTCCTGATGGCCGAACTGATCGCAGGGAAAGCCGAGGACGGTCAAGCCCGCGTCGCGGTGCTTGCGCCAAAGCGCCTCGAGCCCGCGGTACTGGGGCGTGAACCCGCATTGCGACGCGACATTGACGACGAGCAGCACGCGGCTCTTCCACTCCACGAGCCCGCGGTCGCGGCCGTCGATGTCGCGCGCACCGAAGTCGAAGGCAGTGGTGTCCGTCATCAGCGTGGCTCCGCGGCGACAGGTTGCTATTATATCTTCGAGCAGTCGTTCACCGCGCAACGTGAGCAGCAAGCCTCAGCTGCGCGCGTGCCGCGCGAGCGCCATCTCGTCCATGATGCGGCTCGCAATCTCCTCGATGCTGCACTCCGTGACGTCGAGATGCGGGACGCGCAAACGGTCGAACAACGCTTGCGCCGCCCGCAGCTCGTATTGCACCTGTTGCGGCGACGCGTACCGGCTGCCGGGCCGCCGCTCGCTGCGAATCTGCTGCAACCGGTCGGCGCCGAGCGTCAGGCCGTACAGCTTGTCGCGATAGAGCAGCAGCGCCGGCGGCAACTCGCCTGTCTCGAGCTGTTCCTCCGCCAAAGGATAGTTCGCCGCGAACACTCCGTACTGCAACGCGAGGTATAGGCAGGTCGGTGTCTTGCCGGACCGCGAGACGCCGATCAACACGACGTTGGCCGACCGATAATCCTGCGCGCCAGCTCCGTCGTCGTTCGCGAGCGCAAAGTTCGTCGCGCTCATCCGCGCGGCGTACGTCGGATCCGTCGTTGCTCCGTGCATCGCATGTCCGGCGGCGCTCGCCTGCATTCCGAGCTCGCGCTCGAGATCGCCTATGTAGCTGAAGAGATCGATCACGACCGCGTTCGCCTGTTGGATGATGGCGCAGATTTCCTGGTCGACGATCGTGCAGAACACGATCGGCTTCGACTTCTGCGCGGCGGCAATCACATCGATGCGCGTGACGACACCGCGCGCCGCCGCAGCGCTGAGCACGAACGGCATCGTGATGGATTTGAGCTCGATGCCCTGAAAACGCGACAAGAGCGCGTGGCCGAGCGTCTCCGTCGTGACGCCCGTGCGATCCGAGACGAAGCACACCGTTCGCGCCGGATTGCGCACGTCACGCCTCGGGGGCCTGACCGGCCAGCATGAGCCACGTCTCGAGCACCGTATCGGGATTCAACGATAGACTGTCGATCCCTTGCTCGACGAGCCAGCGCGCGAAATCGGGATGATCCGACGGCCCCTGGCCGCAGATGCCAATGTACTTGCCGTGCTTGCGGCAGGCCGCTATCGCGAGCGTAAGCAGCGCCTTGACGGCGTCGTCGCGCTCGTCGAACGAACCGGCGACCAAACCCGAGTCGCGATCGAGCCCGAGCGTCAGCTGCGTCATGTCGTTCGAGCCGATCGACATGCCGTCGAAGAACTCGAGGTAGCGCTCGGCGAGCAGCGCATTCGTCGGCAGCTCGCACATCATGATGATGCGCAGCCCGTCGTCGCCGCGCGTAAGCCCGTTCTCCGCAAGCAGCTCCGTGACGCGCCGCGCTTCGGCGAGCGTGCGGACGAAAGGCACCATGATCTGCACGTTCTTGAGGCCCATGTCCTCGCGCACGAAGCGCAGCGCGCGGCACTCGAGCTCGAAGCACGGCCGGAACGACGCGTCGACGTAGCGCGCAGCCCCGCGGAAGCCCAGCATCGGATTCTCCTCGTGCGGCTCGTAGGCTCGGCCGCCGAGCAGGTTCGCGTACTCGTTGGACTTGAAGTCCGATAGCCGCACGATGACGGGACCCGGCGCGAACGCGGCCGCGATCTGCGCGATGCCCTCCGCGAGCTTCGTGACGTAGAACGTCACTGGGTCGCTAAAACCTGCCATTTGCTCGCCGATCTGCCGCTTTAGGCCAGCGTCGAGGCGCTCGAGCTCGAGCAGAGCTTTCGGATGGACGCCGATCATACGGTTCACGATGAACTCGAGGCGCGCGAGGCCGACGCCGTGGTTCGGGATCGCCGCGAACCCGAACGCTCGGTCCGGATTCGCGACATTCATCATGATTCGAACCGGCGCGGGCGGCAGCGCGTCGAGCTCGACTTTGTGCTGCTCGAATTCGAGCGCGCCCTCGTAGACGTAGCCGGTCTCGCCTTCCGCGCACGACACCGTGACGGCCTGGCCATCGCGCACGGCACCGACGCTGTCACCGCAGCCGACGACCGCGGGTACGCCGAGCTCCCGCGCGATGATTGCCGCATGGCACGTGCGGCCGCCGCGGCGCGTCACGATCGCCGCCGCGAGCTTCATCACGGGCTCCCAATCGGGATCCGTCATGTCCGTCACGAGCACGTCGCCGCGCTGGACTCGTCCCATTTCGCGGACACCCGCGACGAGGCGCGCGCGGCCGGCGGCGATCCTCTGACCGATGCTGCGTCCCGTCGCGAGCACCGGTGAGCGCGAACGCAGCGCGAAACGCTCGAGCGTCCGCCCCCCTTTGCTCTGCACGGTCTCGGGCCGCGCCTGCACGATGTACAGCTCGCCTGTGCCGCCATCCTTCGCCCACTCGATGTCCATCGGGCAGCCGTAGTGGCGCTCGATCGTGACGGCGTGGCGCGCGAGCGTCTCGATCTCGGCGTCCGTCAGCGAAAAACGGCGGCGCTCCTCGACCGGCACGTCGACGGTTGCAACGCGCCCCGCCGCAGGGCCGTCGCCATACACCATCTTGATCGCTTTCGCGCCGAGGTTGCGGCGGAGAATCGCCTGCCGGCCGGCCGCGAGCGCCGGCTTGTAGACGCAGAACTCGTCGGGATTCACGGCGCCCTGCACGACGGTTTCGCCGAGGCCGTAGGAGCTCGTGATCAGCACGACGTCGCGGAAACCGGAGTCCGTGTCGAGCGTGAACATGACGCCGCTTGCGCCGAGGTCGCTACGGACCATGTGCTGCACGCCGACCGACAGGCCGACGAGCGCGTGATCGAAGCCGTGGTGCACGCGATAGGCGATCGCGCGATCGTTGAACAGCGAGGCGAACACCTCGTGCATCGCGGCGACGAGATCGCGCTCGCCGCGCACGTTCAAGAACGTCGCCTGTTGACCCGCGAACGACGCGCCGGGCAAGTCCTCGGCCGTCGCGGACGAGCGCACGGCGACGGCGAGCTCGCCGCCGCCGTCGAGCGCGCGCCACGAAGTGACGACCTCGTCGCAGAGGCGCGCGGGTAACGGCGTGGCGAGCACGGCGCGGCGGATTTCCGCTCCGGTGCTTGCGAGCGCCGCGAGGTCCTCGACGTCGAGACCGCGCAGCAGTTTCTCGATGCGGACGGCGAGGCCGTCTTGCTGCAAGAAGTCGCGATACGCGTGCACGGTCGTCGCGAAGCCGTCGGGCACCCGGACGCCGAGCCCGCCGAGCTCGCGCAACATCTCGCCGAGCGACGAGTTCTTGCCGCCGACGAGTTCGACGTCCGCGCGTTTCAGCTCGCGGAGCGGTAGTACATAGGCCTGCATCGCACCTTTACCGGCAATTCGCGTGCCAACACGATATCAGCGCGAGCATCGGCGACAACCCTCCGAATGGCTCCTGAGTTGCTAAAGATCTTCGACGCCGTGGCCGCGCTTCGGCACGAGGATCGTGCGCTCGAAGCTGATGACGACCTCGTCGCTCTGATTCTTGCCGAGTGTCTTGACCGTGACGATGCCCTGCGTCGGCCGCGATTGCGACTCGCGTTTTGCGAGCACCTCGGACTCGGCGTACAGCGTGTCGCCGGCGTAAACCGGCGCCGGCAACTTGATGTCGTTCCAGCCCAAGTTGCCGATGGCCTTATAGCTCACGTCGGACACGCTCATGCCGACGACGATCGAGAGCGTCAGGCAGCTGTTGACGAGCGGCCGGCCGAACTCCGACTTTGCGGCGTACACGGCGTCGAAGTGCAGCGGATGATTGTTCATCGTGAGCAGCGTGAACCACGTGTTGTCGGCTTCCGTGATCGTGCGGCCCGGGCGGTGCTCGTAAACGTCACCGATCTCGAAGTCCTCGTAGTGGCGGCCGTACGTCTCGCGCCAGCGGCGCGGCCCGACCTCGCGAGCACCGTGCGTCATGCGTCGATCTCCATGATCGTGATCACCACTCGCCGGCCGCGGCTTCGAGCTCGGCCAACACGTCGTCGGTGTGCTCGCCGAGTAGCGGCGCGCGCAACGTGGGCCGCGCGGGCTCGTCGGCGAAGCGAATCGCGGGCGCGAGATGCGAGCGGCCGCCCTCGTCGCGCAGCAAAAGCTCGCGCGCCGCGACCTGCGCGTCCAAAGTCGCCTCGTGCAGCGTGTTGACGGGTGCATAGCAGACGTCGAGCTCCGCGAGCCAGTCGAGCGACTCCTGGCGCGAGCGGCCCGCGAAGAACACCGCGAGCAGCTCGACGACGGGCCGTTGATGCAGCCCCGGCCCGCGCGTGCAGAGCTCGACGAGGTCCGAGCGGCCCAGCGCGCCCAGCACCTTCTCGACGAATTTGGGCTCCTGACCCGCGAGCGCGAGCTGCTTGCCGTCGCGCGTATCGTAGAGACGATAGAACGCGGCGCCGCCCGTCGTTCGCTCAAGCTTGGGATCGGGTTGGCGCCCTTCCGCGAACACGGGGCCGATGACGTTCGGCGTCGCGGCGAATAGCGAATCGAACATCGCGATCTCGACGTAGTCGCCGCGGCCCGTCTCCTGACGTTTCACGAGCGCCATGAGCACGCCCGCGAGGCCATTGAGCGCCGCCGTGATATCCGCGATCGGAATGCCGGGCAACGCGGGCCGGCCGTCGTCACCCTGCGTCATCGCGAGCACGCCCGTGAGCGCTTCGACAGCGAGGTCGTGTGCGGGCCGGTCGCGATAGGGTCCCGAATTGCCGAACGCGTTGACGGAGCAGTAGACGATGCCGGGATTTTGCCGCGCGACGTGCTCGTAGCCGACGCCGAGCCGATCCACGACGCCGGGCCGAAACGACTCGACGAACACGTCGGCCGTCGCGGCGAGCTGCAGCAGCCGGTCGCGATCGCGCGGTTCCTTGAGGTTGAGCACGACGCTCTTCTTGCCGCGATTCAAGTTGCGAAAGAACACCGTCGTCGGGCCGTCGCTCACGCCGATGCGCCGGCCGGGATCGCCGTCGGGCGGCTCGATCTTGATGACCTCGGCGCCGTGGTCGGCGAGCGCGAGCGTGAGGTACGGGCCCGGCAGGAACACCGAGAGATCGACGACGCGCAGGCCCCCGAGCTTCATTCGCGTTCGGCCTGAGCGCCGGGCGCGGCTCGCCCGAGCAGCGCCTCGTTGGCTTCGCCGAGCTTGGGCGCCGGCGAAAGCGCCGGTCGCTCGCCGTCGATTTTGATCGGGCTCGCGAGTACGCGCAGGTCGGGCCGGTTGGGATGTGGCACGGCTTGAATCATGCCCGACTGCGCGACGAACGGGCTCTCGAGCGCCTGCGCGACGTCGTAAACGGGACCCACGGGCAGCACGCCCGCGAGCCGCGCGAGCCACTCGGCCGTCGTGCGCTTACGAAACGCCGGGTCGAGCGCAGCCGTGAGCTCGCGCCGATGCCGATGGCGCGCGTTGCCGTCGGCGAAGCGCGCGTCGTTCGCGAGCGCGTCCTGCCCGAGCGCCTTCAAGAGCTCGAGCCAGAACTTGTCGCTCATGCACATGACGAACAGCCAGCCGTCGGCCGTCGGAAACGTCTGCACGGGCGCGACCGAGAAATGGCTGCTGCGCTCGAGCCGCGTGGGCGCCTGGCCCGCGTTGAGATACCAGGTCGCCGAGTAGTTGAGCTGATGCAGCGCCACGTCGAACAGCGACACGTCGACGTCGCACCCACGCCCGGTGCGCTGTGCGCTCAACAAGCACGCGAGCAAGCCGACCATCGCCGTCGTGCCCGTCATGAAGTCGATGATCGACGGCCCGAAGCGCGCCGGCGGGCCGTCGGGCTCACCCGTGAGGCTCATGAGCCCGGCTTCGGCCTGCATGAGGAAATCGTAGCCGGGCCACGCCGTGCGCTCGTTGTCGCGGCCGTACGCCGAGACGTGCGCGCACACGATCGCCGGATTGATCTTGCCGAGTGTCGCGTAGTCGAGGCCGAGCTTGGCCGGCTGGTCGCCGCGCAGGTTGTTGAGGACGGCGGCCGAGCCCTCGACGAGCCTCGCGAAGTCGCGCTGGCCTTGCGGCGACTTGAGATCGAGCGCGACGCTGCGCTTGCTCGTGTTCCACGCCTGAAAATACTGGCTGTCGCCTTCCCTCAAGAAATGCGGCCCGACGGCGCGTGCCGGGTCGCCGCCCGTAGCCGGGTTCTCGATCTTCACGACCTCGGCGCCGAGCGCGCCGAGCAGCTGCGAGCCGTAGGGGCCCGCGCCCCAGACCTCGAGGCTCAAGACGCGCAAGCCCTCGAGCGGCTTCATGACGCCGAGCTCCGCTTGAGCCATTGCTTCGCGATGATGATGCGCTGAATCTCGTTCGTGCCCTCGCCGATCACCGTGAGCGGCGCGTCGCGATAGAGGCGCTCGATGTCGTACTCCTTCGAATAGCCGTAGGCGCCGTGGATGCGCATCGACTCGATGCTGTTCTCGAGTGCGGCCTCGGAGGCGAAGTACTTCGCCATGCCGGCTTCCATGTCGCAGCGCTCGCCGCGGTCGAACGTAGCCGCCGCGTCGAGCGTGAGCAGGCGCGCCGCGCGTGCGCGCGTCGCCATCTCGCCGAGCTTGAGCTGAATGGCCTGGTGCTCGCAGATCGGCTTGCCGAACGTCTTGCGCGTTTGCGCGTAGTCGGTTGCGAGCGCGAGCGCGCCCTCGGCGATGCCGACGCCGCGCGCGGCGACGTTGATGCGGCCCAGCTCGAGCCCACCCGTGACCTGGTAGAACCCCTGCCCCTCGACGCCGCCGATCAAATGGTCGGCCGGCACGCGATAATCCGTGAACACGAGCTCGGCCGAGTCGATGGCCTTGTAGCCGAGCTTGTCGAGCTTCTTGCCGACCGTGAAGCCCGGCAGCTTGGGTGCGATGAACAGACTCATGCCCTTGTGGCGCGGCTCGGCGCCGGGATCGGTCTTGACGAGCAGCGCGACGCACGAGCCTTCGATGCCGTTCGTGATCCAGGTCTTCGTGCCGTTGATGACGTAGTCGCCGCCGTCGCGCACCGCGGTCATGCGAATGCCTTGCAGGTCAGTGCCGGCATCGGGCTCGGTGAGCGCGAGGCCGCCGCGGATCTCGCCCGACGCGAGCTTCGGCAACCAATGCTCCTTCTGAGCCTGCGTGCCGAATTTCTCGATCGCGAGCGCGAGCATGAGGTGTGAATTGAAAATGCCCGTGATCGACATCCACACGGCCGAAATGCGCATGACGAGCTTGGCGTACGTCGTCGCCGTGAGACCGAGGCCGCCGTACTCGGGGCTCACCGTAGCCCCGAACAATCCGAGCTCCTTGATCTGCTCGACGACGTGCGTCGGATAGCGATCGGCGTGATCGTACTCGCGCACGATCGGCTTCAGCTCTCGCGCGATCCACTGGTCGATGGCTTCGAGGAGCTGCGCTTCGTCATGCTCGTCGAAGCGCTGGGCGGCGTGCGCCATCAGTGCCTGCTCCTGCGCTGACGCACGGACATATGTACGGACAAGTCGGTGTCTCCTGCGCTCTCGCTTAGGCTAAGCGCGTGAATGTTGTCGTGACAAGGTGGGGAAACGTCGCCGCGCGAGGCGAACGTCGAACCAGTCTCTGACGGAGCGCGGCGCGGTCAGTGGCCGGGCTTGAGCGTTCCCTTCGCGCGCGCGACCTCGAGCAGGTGCGGATAGAACTGCACGAACGTGCGCTCGACGGCCGCGTGCTCGGTGTGGCACTCGATACACGGCGCGACGGCGGCGCCCGCGAGCGGCTGCGCCGCGCGCGCGAGGTTGTTGCCGGGCCCGAACGCGTAGAACGCCCAGCCGTCGGGGAAACGCGAATCCTTGACCTCGGCCTCGAGGAACGTGAGCTGCGTGGCGAAGCGACCCGCGACATTGATCGACCCCTCGCTCTGCGAGGCGCGGAACTCGAGCATGAACACCGTGCCGTCCGGCCAACTGCCCGTGCGCATGAAATGGTCGTACGCG
>DATFFV010000485.1:0-3433 GCA_035249885.1 Gammaproteobacteria bacterium
GCATCGATCGCGCGCTTGTGCAGCTCAGGCCGGTTGCCGCCGCCGGCATTGATGCTGATCAACAGCATGCGCGTGCCGCCTTCGTAAGCGGTAAGGAGCGACTCGGGCTGCGTGAAATCGCCGTAGCGCACGCTCGCGCCGCGGCGCGCGTAGGCGCGTAGATGCTCGGTGTTCGGAGTGCGGCTCACGAGAATGAGGTTCGCCGGCGCCACGCCGCGCGCCAACAGCTCTTCGATGACGAGGCTCCCGAGCTGGCCCGAGGCGCCCGAGACGATGATCTTGTCCTGCGCGAACGCGGGCGAGCCGAGCAGCGCCAAGCCAACGACCAGCCACTTCGCGACGGTCCGCATCAGGCCACGCTCTTCTTGATGCGCCCGGTGCCGGCCAGCGCATAGAGGCCCTTGATCTCGGTCGGCGTGAGCGCCCGGTTGGCGCCGCGGTAGAGCTCACCGAGCTGGACGGCGCCGTAGCGAACGCGAATGACTCGGCTCACGGCGAGACCGACGGCCGCGAGCATCGTGCGCAGGTCACGGTGGCGCGCCTCACGCAGCGTGAAGTGATACCACGCGTTGCTGCCGCCGCCGCGGCCGATTTCGATCTTCGCGACCTTGGCGGTCCCTGTGTCGAGCTCGACGCCCTCCTCGAGCTGCTTCTGCTGGGAGGCCGAAGGCTCGCCGAGCACGCGCACGGCGTACTCGCGTTCGATGGTCGCGCTCGGGTGCATGAGGCGGCTCGCGAGCTCGCCGTCCGTGGTGAGCACGACGAGACCCGAGGTGTTGCGGTCGAGCGGGCTGACGTCGATCCAGCGCCCCTGGCGCGGACGCGGCAGCTTCGCGGCGGCATCGGGGTCGCCGCGCGTCGCGCCCGGCTTGTAGTAGGCGATGAAGTCGTGGCCCGGGCGCGCGAGCTTGGCGGCGCTAAGTCGCACGGGCTTGCCGTCGAGGCAAATGCGCTCGCGGCCTTGGAGCTGCTCGCCCAAGCGCGCGACGCGGCCGTCGACGGTGATTCGGCCCTCGCTGACCCAACGCTCGATCGACCGGCGCGACCCGATCCCGGCGTTGGCGAGCACCTTGTGGATTCGCTCCGGCACGACGACCCCGAGCGTTATGGGTCGTCGGCGGCCCGCAGCGGGATGATCTCGGCGGACTCGCTCGGGCCGTCGTCGTTCGCGGAGCCGTGCTCGGACGCGGCGCTCTTTTCGCCGCCGTCTGCGCGGAACAGATCCGGCCCGTTGAGCTCGGTCTCATCCTCCGCGTCATCGGGGCCGTCGGTGAGCATCGTCTCGACGGAGCTCGCCGGGACGGCGGCTTCCCCGTCCCCGTCGGCGGCCAGCGGGGCGGTCCCGAAGCCGCGCGCCTCGGCTTCGAGCGACTCCAAGAGGTCCGTCTGCGGGCTCAGCTCCGGCATCCCGTCCTTGATCTCGGCGAGCGTCGGCAGGTCTTCGAGCTTCTTGAGGCCGAAGTAGTCGAGGAACTCTTTGGTCGTGCCGAACATGGCCGGCTTGCCAGGCACGTCGCGGTGCCCGACGACGCGGATCCAACTGCGCTCGAGCAAAGTGCGCACGATGTTCGTGCTCACGACCACGCCGCGGACCTCCTCGATCTCAGCGCGTGTAATCGGCTGGCGGTAGGCGACCAGCGCGAGCGTCTCGAGCAGCGCGCGCGTATACCGCGGCGCCCGCTCCTCCCAGAGCGGCTGAAGCCACTCGCCCATGTTGCGCTTTACCTGCACGCGGTACCCGGACGCGATCTCCTTGAGCTCGATGCCGCGGCCGGCATAGTCGCTCGCAAGGGCATCGAGCGCGCGCTTCAACGTGGCGCGATCGGGAGCGCCCCCCTTGCTCGTGAACAGCTCCGTGAGCCGCTCGAGCGATAGCGGCCGTCCTGCCGCGAGCAACGCAGCTTCGAGGACATGCTTGATCTCGGTTTCATCCATGGTATTGGTCGTCCGTGCCACTGCTCTGAACGTGCTCTTCGTTGATCTCGCCCGGCCCCGGCCCCGCTTGCGCCGCGCGAACGTGGATGGGCCCGAAAGGCTCGGTCTGCACCACTTCGACCAAAGTCTCTTTGATGAGCTCGAGGATCGCGAGGAACGTGACTGTGACCCCCATACGCCCCTCGCGCGGGTCGAACAAACGCTGAAAGTCCACGTAGCGCTCCGTCTGCAACGTGAGGAGGATATTCGACATGCGCTCGCGCACCGACAACGGCTCGCGCTGCACATGGTGGTGCTCGAACATCTGCGAGCGCACGAGCGCTTCCTTGAAAACGATCAAGAGCTCCTTGAGCGTGATGTCCGGCAGTTTCGTGACGACGGCTCGCTCCGTGACCTCCGCGCTCGCTTGCAGCACGTCGCGCTCGAGGCGCTCGAGCGCGTCGATGTTGACCGCGGCCTTCTTGAAGCGCTCGTACTCCTGCAGGCGGCGCACGAGCTCCGCGCGCGGATCGTCTTCCTCCACCTCGTCGGCCGAGCGCGGCAGCAACATTCGCGATTTGATCTCCGCGAGCGTCGCGGCCATCACGAGGTACTCGCCCGCGAGCTCGAACTGAATCTCCTTCATGAGCTCGATGTACTGCACGTACTGGCGCGAGATCTCGGCGATCGGGATATCCAGGATGTCGAGGTTCTGACGGCGAATGAGGTACAGCAACAGGTCGAGCGGACCTTCGAACGCTTCGAGGAACACCTCGAGCGCGTACGGCGGGATGTAGAGGTCGCGCGGCAGCTCCGTGATGGGCTCGCCCTCGACCACGGCGAACGGCATCTCGCCTTGCGTCGGCGCGCCGGCTTCATGGTCGATCGGCGGCGGCACGGCCGGCACGAGGCGCAGGTTCGGCTTGGCCGGCTTGGCTGCTTCCTCGGTCAAGTGAAATCCCGGATAACTGAGTAAAAGGCGTCCATGAAGAACCGCATCGGGGGCTCCAGGAGCGTCCACAGGATGCCGATGGACGGGAGCGCCAGGAGAATCACGATCATAAAGCCAAACGGCTCGATGCGGCTTAGGGTCTCCGCTCCCCGCGGCGGGAGGAGCCCGGCCAGCACGCGCCCGCCGTCGAGCGGCGGGATCGGAAGCAGATTAAAGACCGCGAGCAAGCAATTGAAATATATGCCGGCCGCGCAGACGTTGATGAGCCAGGTCTGCTGCTCGACGCCGGCGGTTCGCGCCAGCACGTAGAGTGTGGTCCAGCCGGCCGCCATCGCGAAGTTGGCGCCCGGGCCCGCGGCCGCCACGAGGATCATGTCGCGCCGCGGATTACGCAGGTTCTGAAAAGCCACCGGCACGGGCTTGGCCCAGCCGAAATACATCTGGCCGTTCGTCAAGATCGCCATGCCGATGGGCACGAGCAACGTCCCGACTGGATCGATGTGCCGTATGGGGTTCAAGGACAGCCGGCCCAGCTTGAAAGCCGTGGGGTCGCCGAGCTGTTTCGCA
>DATFFV010000486.1:0-6829 GCA_035249885.1 Gammaproteobacteria bacterium
CGCGCCCGGCGGTTCGCTGCTCGCGGGCTCGAAGGATCTCGTTGCGACCTGCCAGCGCTACCGGCGCATGGCCGGCGGCGCGATGCGGCAGGTCGGCATCTTCGCCGCGGCCGGGCTGCACGCACTCGACCATCACTACGAACGCCTCGCCGACGATCACGCGAACGCGCGCGCGTTGGCCGCGAAGCTCGCGAAGAGCCCGCGCGTGCAACTCGACTTGGCCACGGTGCAGACGAACATCGTGGTCTTCGGGCTCACGCCCGCAACGCCCGACGCCGCGGCCGTCGTGGCGCGGGCGCGCGAGCGTGGCGTGCTGCTTTATGCGTTTGGGCCGCGCACGATCCGCCTCGTGACGCACCTCGAGGTCACGCGCGAGCAGTGCGCGCTCGCGGGCGACGTGCTGTTATCGGCGATCGGCTAGCCGGCGAAAAATCAACGCGAGAAATCCGCAGCGATGTGCGCACGGATGCGTTGGCGTACGTCCTCGGCTACCGGTGTCTTGTCGAGGAGCGCAAGAAGGCGCTCCGCATCGACGACGCCGCGACGCGCCAGCTCGCGCGTGAACGCGATGTCTTTGTCACGCCGCGCGACGTATTTCGCTATGGCGAGGTCGTGCGGGTCGAGGCCCTTAACCGCGCACCCGTCCGTGTCTCCCGGCGGCAAGTTGACCAGCCGCGCTTTCCAGCCGCGCGGCAGCATGGCGGTCGTCTCGTCGACTGGATCGGCGTAGTACCCGAATTCCTCATGAAACGGCGAGTCCCGGCCGATGACGTTGAGCCACTCGGTTCGCTCCACATTGCCTTTCGCGATCAAGTCCACCTCGGCCGAGTGCACGAGCTCGTCCGCAAGATCCGGGTGTTTCCCTGTCGTGCTTGTCCGACCACACATCACGCGCTGCCGAATAACTGACGAGCCGCCTTGCCGAGTCGCTCATCGAAGGTGGCGAGCGGCGCGCCGAGCTCCGCCGCAAGCCAAAGGTAAGCTGCATCGTAGGCAGACAGCTCGTACTTGAGCGCGAGTCGCCATTGCGCGCGCACATCCGCGCGGCACCGCGTGAGCTCGAGCTCGGTGAAATCGAGAAGCGCCTGCTGAACCACGGCCTCCGCGCCGTGAAATGATTTCTTCAACGCGACGCTGACGAGCTCGTCGGCGATCAGCTCCGGTGCGAACAGCTCTTTCCCCGCCAGCGCTTGAGCGGCCGCCTCGCGATTCGGCTCATCGAAGAGGACGGCGGCCACAACGCTGCAATCGACGACGAGCGGCGGACGAGCCGCGTAGCGGCCACGCGCTTCCGCGACGATCAGCGCCGGTGAGCGCTCAACGCGCATTCCGGTCGGCACGAATGACGTCGACGGCGCGCGCCCCTTGGTTGAACGGTCTCTTCCACCGGGCTCGGTGCTCAGCAGCGATGTCTTCGATGCGCCGGCTTCCGCTGCGGCGCGCGTTCGGTGGCTCACCGGCGGCCGCCGGCGCAACGGGACTTCCCCGTGTTTCCACAGCCGCCGACAACAACGCCATGAGCTCGCCTTGAAGCGAACGATGGTGCCGGGAGGCGCGTTCGCGAAGCTGGCTCAAAAGACCTTCGGGAACATTCTTGATCGAGAGGTTTGGCATCGTATCGGCTCCGTTTTGGAGCCATTTTGGAGCCGACCGGCTCCTAGGTCAATAGGCGCGTCGACGGGCTAGACTGCCCGCACGCTGCCACCGGAATTCCGCATGTCCGACAAATCGAACCGCATCATCGTGACCGTCATCGGCGCCGACACCGTCGGCATCATCGCGAACGTGTCGGCCGTGCTCGCGCAGGCGCAGGCGAACATCATCGACATCTCGCAAACGACGGTGCGCGAGTTCTTCGCCATGATCATGGTGGCCGATCTCGAGAAGGCCGCCGTGTCGTTCGATGAGCTCAAGCGCAGGCTCGACGCCAAGGGTGTCGAGATGGGACTCAAGATCGACGCGCAGCACGAGGACGTCTTCAAGTTCATGCACCGCGTTTGAGCCCACCGCGGCGCTCAAAGCTACTCTGCGCTACCATGCGCAACAGCCCTCGATTCGTCCGGAGGCCCTGCATGCAACGGCGTATGCGTCTGATTGTCGCCGCGGCGACGCTCAGCGCACTGACCTCCGTCGCGCTGCCCCAGTGGCGCCGGTACGCGACGCCAACCCCTGACCAGCCGCTCGTTGGCGAGCCGAAGGAGTGGACGTTTGCGCGGCTCGCGTACGACGGAGCCGGCTTTCGCGGACGCGAAAGCTTCGACACCGACTATCCGCGCGCCGAGTACCATTTCTCGCAAGCGGTCGAGCGGTTGACGCGCATCGACGTCCACCCGGACGGCCACGTGGTCAGCCCGAATACCGACGACTTGTTCGACTACCCCTGGCTGTACGCCGTGGAGGTCGGACACTGGACGTTCGACGATTCCCAGGCGACGCGAATGCGCGAGTACCTGCTTCGCGGCGGCTTCCTGATGGTCGACGACTTCCACGGCGAGTACGAGTGGCAGATCTTCGTCGAAGGCATGCGGACGATCTTCCCTGATCGGCTCGTCGAGGATGTGCCGGCAGGCGACCCCGTTTACACGCTGCCGTACGAGATCGGCGAGCGCCTCCAGGTGCCCGGACCGGGTTACATGACCTCAGGCATGCTTTATGAACGCTACGATGGAGTGACACCGCATTGGCGCGGCATTCGCGACGGCGACGGGCGATGGATGGTCCTGATCTCGCACAACATCGACTACGGCGAAGGCTGGGAACAGGCCGACAACCCGCGGTATCCGCAGCCGTTCACGCGCCAAGCCTACGAAGTCGCGGTGAATTACCTGATTTACAGCATGACGCACTGAGGGACGCCGTCGGCCGTCTCCGATCAATACGGGAACGGAGCCAACGCGGGCGTCGCGCCAGCCGGCAGCGGCGCGCGGGACGTGTTCAAGATCATCGCGATCATCGTGTAGTAGCCCATGAGGCTCACGGCCTCGATGACACCCTGCTCCGTGAAACGCGACACAGCCCTTTCATAGGTCGCATCGCTGACACTGTGATTACGCTGCAGCTCCATGCAGAGGTCGTAGAGTATTTCCTCTTCGTCCACCATGCCCTCGGGACGCCGGCCCTCCGCGATGGCCTGCGCGATCGCGGGCGATAGCCCCTCCTCGATGGCGAGCGGATAGTGGACGTGCCATTCGTAGCTCTGCCCCCATTGCCGCGCCATCATGAGGATCACGAACTCGCGCAGCCATCCCGGCAGCACGCTCTCGAAGCGCAAGTAATCGCTGAGCCCGCGCGTACGCGTCATGAGCTCCGGGCTACGAAGCAGCGCGATCCAAGGTCCCGTCGGTTGACCGCGCGCTGCAACGAAATTCGTGAGCGCTTGCGCTTGTTGCTCGGTCAGCGCGTCGGTGGGTAGCGGCGGCATCCGATCTTGCGCGCCGGCCCGCAGCGCCGTGGCGGCAAGCACGGTCGCAACCAGGACACCCATTCGCCGCTTGCGACTGTGCATGACTTCCTCCGCCCCTCACCGAAGCCTCGCGGATAGTATGCTCATGCACCGCGTCTAGCGAGCCACTCGGGACCGAAGCATGGCGATCCAGTTCTCCCCGCAAGAGATCCTCGAGACCATCCGCATGGTGCAGATGGAGAATCTCGACATCCGCACGATCACGATGGGCATCAGCCTGCGCGATTGCGCGGACCCGAGCCTCGAGGCGGCTGCGAAGAAGGCCTACGACAAGATCTGCCGCAAAGCCGCTCGTCTCGTCGACGTCGGCGCCGAGATCGAGCGCGAGTACGGCATTCCGATCATCAACAAGCGTGTGTCCGTGACGCCGGTTGCGCTCGTCGCCGAAGCCAGCGCGAGCGACAACTACGTGCTGTTCGCCGAGTATCTCGAGCGCGCGGCGGCCGAGGTCGGCGTCAACTTCATCGGCGGCTTCTCGGCGCTCGTGCACAAGGGCACGACACCGGGCGACGACGCACTCATCGCATCGCTGCCCGAGGCGCTCGCGCGCACGGAGCGCGTCTGCGCGTCCGTCAACGTCGCCACGACACGCGCCGGCATCAACATGGACGCGGTTGCACGCATGGGCGAGGTGATCAAGGCCACCGCGGCCCGCACCGCGGACCGCGACGGCATCGGCTGCGCCAAGCTCGTCGTGTTCTGCAATGCCGTCGAGGACAACCCGTTCATGGCGGGCGCGTTCCACGGCATCGGCGAGCCCGACTGCGTCCTCAATGTGGGCGTGAGCGGCCCCGGCGTCGTCGCCAACGCCGTCGAAGCGGAGCCCCACGCCGACTTCGGCGCGCTCGCGAGCGTCATCAAGCGCACGGCGTTCAAGATCACACGCATGGGCGAGCTCGTCGGGCGCGCGGCATCCGACAAGCTCCGCGTGCCGTTCGGCATCGTCGATCTGTCGCTCGCGCCCACGCCCGAGCCCGGCGACAGCGTCGCACGCGTGCTGCAGGCCATGGGCCTTGCGCGCGTCGGCACGCACGGCTCGACGGCCGCGCTCGCGCTCTTGAACGACGCCGTCAAGAAAGGCGGCGCGATGGCCTCGAGCTACGTCGGCGGGCTCTCGGGAGCGTTCATCCCCGTCTCCGAGGACGCCGTGATGATCGACGCTGCGGCCGATGGCGCGATCACGTTCGACAAGCTCGAGGCGATGACCGCGGTGTGCTCGGTCGGGCTCGACATGGTCGCCGTGCCGGGCGACACCTCGGCCGCGACGATCGCGGCCATCATCGCGGACGAAGCCGCGATCGGCATGATCAACCGCAAGACGACGGCCGTGCGCCTGATTCCGGCGCCCGGCAAGAAAGTCGGCGACGTCGTCTCGTTCGGCGGCTTGCTCGGGCGGGCGCCCGTGATCGCGCTGCACCGCGCGTCGAGCGAGGCTTTCATCGCGCGCGGCGGGCGCATCCCTGCGCCGCTCCAAGCGCTCAACAACTGAGCCCGGCCCGTGAGAGCGCAGCCGGCGTGTAGACGCCGGCCACGCCCTTTCGTGCTCACCTTCGCACGACCTCTTCGACGCGCTCGACGGTCGAGCGGTGAATCGAGCTCAGCAGCGAGTTGCCGAGTTTGCTCACGGCGTCGTCGACCGCGCGAGCGCGACACTCGCGCACGGCCGAAGCGGGCTGCGCGCGGCAGACGATGCGCGCAGCCGTGCGGATCCTGCCGTACAGCGTCTCGGCGCCGATGGCCGTCGAAATGTCGAGATCCGCGAAGCGGACGGTCTTGGTCGGCACGTCGCCGGCACGCGTTGGCGCGGCGAGCGTCGAGGCGGACCAGCCGAGCAGCAGGAGCGCCGACAGCGACGGTATGGAACGAGTCGAGAACTTCATGATGCCTCCTTGGCAATAGCTGACGTGTTTCGAAACGATTGCGTGAGATTCGTATCCCTACTTGCCCTACTCTCTCGATCGCGGTTCACCTCCTCGACGTCGCGGAATTTCCGACACCCTACTGCGGCTCTGTGACAATCCTTTGTCACGCAACTGCTCTCGATGCGACTAAAGCATTTAGCGTGCCAACGACGGCAAACCGCGCCGCACCGCGGTTCGTCGCGATGCGCGCGCGCGCGAGCTGGTCGCCGCGCACCGAGAACAGGCGCGCGGAGCTATCCGTCGTTCGGTCGCGGTGCAGCACCCTCGCGGTGCAGAGGGGCCGTGTAGGGAGTTATACGGATGCCGCAGCGTCGGCCCGCCGCGTACCGTGAGGGCCGTGCGAAGCCACCGGCGAAAACTTGCCATCGCGGTGCTCGCGGTCGCAGTGGCGACCGTGGCCGTCACGTACGGTTTCTTCCGGCGCGACCTCGCCGCCGCCCACGCGCGTCTCGCCGACGCCAGCGACGTAGTGACGACACCGTGCGGGCCGATCGAGTACGCATCGAGCGGCACGGGACCTCCCGTGTTGTTCGTACACGGTGCGGGCGGAGGTTTCGACCAAGGCCTCGCGTTCGGTGCGCCGCTCGCCGCGCGCGGCTACCGCGTGATCGCACCGTCGAGGTTCGGTTATCTACGCACGCCGCTGCCCGCCGACGCTTCGGCGGCAGCCCAAGCCGACGCGCACGTGTGCCTGCTCGACGCGCTCGGCCTCGAGCGCGCGGCGGTCGCTGGGGGCTCGGCCGGTGCGCCGTCCGCGCTGCAGCTCGCGGTCCGTCATCCCGAGCGCGTCACCGCGCTCGTGCTCATCGTGCCCGCGGCGTTCGTGCCGCGGCCGGACGGTGCCGCACCCCTGCGCACGCCCTCGGGAACGCAGCGCCTTTTCGGCACGGCGCTGAACTCGGACTTCCTGTTCTGGGCGATTCGGCGTGCCGCACCGAACGTCATGATTCGGGGGCTGCTCGGGACGCCGCCCGAGCTCGTTGCACGCGCGGAGGAATCGGAACGCGCGCGCGTGGCGAGCATTCTCGACATGATCCTACCGGTCAGCGATCGGCGGCTCGGGTTGCTCAACGACGCGGAGGTGACGACGCAGCTCGAGCGCTATCCGCTCGAGCGCATCGCAGCGCCGACGCTCACGATCAGCGCCGCCGACGATCTCTACGGGACTTACGACGCAGCACGCTATACGGCCGAGCAGATTCCCGGAGCGCGATTCGTGGGCTTCGCCGAGGGCGGCCACGTGTTCGTCGGCCACGACGCAGAAGTAACCAGCGCGATCGTCGACTTCCTGAGCGATCCGTAGGCACGAACGCTGGCACGAGGTCGTTGCGGCAAGGGCCTCGGCGTAGCAGCATGACGGCCATGCCTTCGGCGGATGAGAGAACGGACGAGCGACCGCAGGGCGAGCCGGCTCGCCCGGACGCGAAATACCTCGAACCGTCGA
>DATFFV010000487.1:0-2222 GCA_035249885.1 Gammaproteobacteria bacterium
CCGACGATCGCCTTCGAGACCTGGGGCAAGCTCAATCCCGAGCGCAACAACGCGGTTCTGATCTTCACGGGTCTGTCGCCTTCGGCCCATGCGGCATCGAGCCCCGACGATGCGACCCCTGGCTGGTGGGAGGAGATCATCGGCCCAGGTCTCGCGATCGACACGCGCCGCTATTTCGTCATCTGCGTGAACTCGCTCGGCAGTTGCTTCGGCTCGACGGGGCCGGCGTCGGTCGACCCGCGCACGGGCGACATCTACCGGCTCAAGTTTCCCGTGCTGTCGCTCGAGGACGTCGCGCGCGGCGGCTTCGAGGTCTTGAAGCATCTCGGCGTCAATCGGCTCAAAGCCACGGTCGGGCCGTCGATGGGCGGCATGACGGCGCTCGGGTTCGAGATCCTGTTTCCGGGCTTGTCGGAAGGCTTCGTGAGCATGTCGTCGGGGCCGCGGTCCCTGCCGTTCTCGATCGCATTGCGCTCGCTGCAACGCGAGATCATCCGCAAGGATCCTGCGTGGATGGGCGGCAACTACCCGCGCGACGCGCAGCCGCTCGTCGGCATGCGGCTCGCGCGCAAGCTCGGCATGATCACGTATCGCTCGGCCGAGGAGTGGCGCCTGCGCTTCGGCCGCGAGCGCTCCGCGTCGACGGACACGAACGGCGACCCATTCGCGCAGGTGTTCGAGATCGAGACCTACCTCGAGCACCACGCGCAGAAATTCACGGGACAGTTCGACGCCAATTGCTACCTCTATCTGTCGCGCGCGAGCGATCTCTTCGACGTGACCGAGCACGGCGCGTCGGTCGATGTGGCTTTGAGCAAGCTGCGCGTGAGCCGCGCGCTCGTCATCGGCGTCAAGACCGATTTCCTGTTCCCGATCTACCAGCAGCGCGAGCTTGCCGAAGGTCTCGAGGCTGCCGGGCGCGAAGTGCAGTTCGCCGAGCTCGACTCGCTGCAAGGGCACGACTCGTTCCTCGTCGACATGGATCGGTATCGGCCGCTGCTCTCGGAGTTCTTCGCGTAACTCCTCAGGTTTTGCGCGGCGTGACCTTGTCGACTGTAGCGGCAAGAGCTCCCCGCGCGAGCCGCACGTCGATCGCGGTGCCGCGCGCAACCGCAGCCGCGTCCGTGAGCACTTTGCCGCCGCCATCGGTCACGATCGCGTAGCCCCGCTCGAGCGTGGCCAGTGGGCTCAACGACTGCAACGCACGCGACGCGAGCTTGAGCCGCTGCTGCGTGTGCTCGACGTGGCGCAGTAGTGCCCGCCGCAGGTCAGCCTGAGCCGCCCGCCAGCGCTCGCGCGCACGCGCCAAGCGCTCGCCGGGGCTCAAGCGTGCGACGGCTGTCGCAAGCCGCGCCAGGCGCAGCTTGCGCGCCTCGATGCGTCGCTCGACGGCGCGGCGCAAACGTGCCTCGAGCTCGTCGAGTCGCTGGGCGCGCTCGCGGAGCTGCACGCCGGGATGGCAGCGGTTGAGACGATGCGCGAGCTGCGCCACGCGCTGCTCGTCCACGGCGAGCTGGCGGCGCAGCGCTTGCGTCAGGCGCTGCTCCACCAACGCGAACCGCCCGAGCCACTCGCGCTGATCGGGCACCGCGAGCTCGGCCGCCTGCGACGGCGTCGGCGCGCGCAGGTCGGCGACGAAGTCCGCGATCGTGAAATCGATCTCGTGGCCCACGCCGACGATGATCGGCAGCTCGACGGCGGCCACGGCGCGCGCCACGACCTCCTCGTTGAACGACCAGAGGTCCTCGAGCGAGCCGCCGCCGCGCGTCAGGATCAGCACGTCGCACTCGGCGCGCTTGTCGGCGAGCGCCAAGGTTCGCGCGATCTCCTCCGCGGCGCCGATACCCTGCACGGCCGTCGGGTACACGAGCACGGCCACGGCCGGAAAGCGGCGCTGGAGCGCGATCAAGACGTCACGCAGCGCCGCGCCCGTCGGCGAGGTCACGACACCGATGCGCCGCGGCAGCTTCGGGATCGCGCGTTTGCGGGCCGCGTCGAACAAGCCCTCGGCCGCGAGCTTGCGCTTGAGCTCCTCGAAGCGGCGCCGCAAGGCGCCTTGGCCGGCTTCCTCGGCGTACTCGACGACGAGCTGGAACTCGCCGCGCGCCTCGTAGAGGGTGAGGCGGCCGAGGGCGCGCACCTCCATCCCCTCCTCCGGCGAGGTGGGGAGGCGGCGCGCCTCCTCGCGCCACATCACGCAGCGGAGCTGGGCGTCGGCGTCG
>DATFFV010000488.1:0-4442 GCA_035249885.1 Gammaproteobacteria bacterium
CGCCGACGCGGCCACGCCCGATCGCGCCGGCGAGGCGCCGCTGCTCCAGGCCGCGCGCCTCGAGGATCCCGCCGTCGCCGCAGCGCTGCTCGAGCACGGCGTCGCCGTCGACACGCGCGACGCGCGCTTCGGCCAAACGGCGCTCATGATCGCGGCGCGCTTAGGGAACGTCGCGCTCGTGACACTGCTGCTCGACGCGGGCGCCGACGTCGATGCCGCGACTATGCCGGAGGAGCCGCCGCGCTTCGTGCCGCCGAGCGAGTCGCCGGCCGGCTTGTCGCGCGGCATCGGCATCGTGCGCGCGGGCTGGCCCGAGGACCGGGGCAAGCGTTTTCCCGCGGGCGGCGCAAAAACCGCGCTGCTCTATGCGACTCGCGAGGGACATCTCGACGTGACGCGGCTGCTCGTCGAGCGCGGCGCGAGCCTCGAGCTCGCCGACGGCAACGGCGTCACGCCGCTCCTCTCGGCGATCATGAACGCCAGCGTCTTCCGCGTGAGCCGCTTGAAATCGAGCGATCATTTGCAGGTTGCGCACTTACTGCTCGACGCCGGCGCGAACGTCGACGCGATGGATTGGTACGGCGAGACGCCGCTCTGGGCCGCGGTCGACTTGCGCAACCTCGAGCTCGGCCCGGCCGACAGCGCGACGGGCATCCGCGACGAAGCGTTCGCGCTCATCGAGCGGTTGCTCGCCGCGGGCGCCGCTCCCAACGCGCGCACGCGCGAGTTCCCGCACGAGCGCCGCTATATCGTGAACGTCGTGGGCTCGGTCGCGTGGGTCGATCTCACGGGGCAGACGCCGTTCCTGCGCGCCGCGGCCGCGGGCGACTTGCGCGTGATGCGCCTGTTGCTCGAGCACGGCGCGGACCCCAACATCGCGACCGACGCGGGCACGACACCGCTCATGGTCGCGGCCGGCGTCAACTGGGCCGTCGCCGAGACGTTCGACGAGGGGCCAGCCGCCTTGCTCGAAGCCGTGAAGCTCGCGCACTCGCTCGGCAACGACGTCAACGCGCGGAACTCGATGGGTATAGCAGCGATTCACGGCGCGGCCAATCGCGGCGCCAACGACGTCATCGAGTACCTCGCGGCCAACGGCGCGGAGCTCGACGTCGCCGACCGCGAGGGCCGCACGCCGCTCAACTGGGCCGAAGGCGTGTTCCTCGCGACGCACCCGCCCGTGCGCAAACCCGACACGATCGCGCTGCTCGAGCGCCTGCTTGCGAGCGCACCATCAACCACAGCGAACTAGAGGGTTTCGACGATGACTGCTCCGAACGTGCCGCCGACGAATGGCGACGATTTAGCCTCTCGCGAGCGCCGCGACTTGCTGCGCGCGGCCTCGACGCTCGTCGCCGGCGCGGCGCTCTTCGAGGGCGCGCAGGCGCAACAGGCGGCGCCGGCACCGGCGCCGTTGTCGATCCCGGGCTTCACCGCCGAGCGCATCGCGACGAGCGGCGGCGTCACGATCAATGCCGTCAAGGGCGGTAACGGCCCGCCGCTGCTGCTGTTGCACGGCGCGCCCCTCACGTTCTACACGTGGCGCGACGTCGCGCCGGCCCTCGCCGAAAATTTCACGGTCGTCGCGAGCGACTTGCGCGGCTACGGCGACAGCGACAAGCCGCAGGGATTGCCCGACCATTCGAACTACTCGAAGCGCGCGATGGCGCAAGATCAGGTCGACGTCATGAAGCACTTCGGCTTCGACCGCTTCGCGGTCGTGGGCCAGGACCGCGGCGGCCGCGTCGCGCACCGCATGGCGCTCGATCATGCGGACAAGGTCACGAAGGCCGTGTTCATCGACATCGTGCCGACGTATTACCTCTACACGCACGTGAACATCGATTTCGTGCAGTCGTACTTCCACTGGTTCAACTACTTGCGAGCCGCGCCCGGACCCGAGAACGAGTTGCTCGCGCAGCGCGCAGCGCAGGCGGGCCGAGCGCAGTCGCCCGCGCAAGCGGAGTACCGGCGTGCGAACGGCACGCCCGAAGGCGTCCATGGCATGTGCGAGGACTATCGCGCGGGCGCTTCGATCGATCTGACGCACGACGAAGCCGACCTCGCCGCCAAGATTCGCTGCCCGCTGCACGTGCTCTGGGCGGAGAACGGCGCCATGGATCGTCTCTACGACGTGCTCGCGATCTGGCGCGAGCGCGGCCGCGAGGTCACGGGCAAAGGCATGCCCGGCGGCCACAACATGCAGGAGGGCGCGCCGGCCGAAGTGCTCGCGGAGCTGCGCACGTTCCTGCTCGCCTGAGCGCGGATCTAGACCCTTAGCGAGGCACGGAACCCCCGGGCGGCATAGTAGGACTCCGCACCGTTGTGATAAACGAAGACATGGTCGTAGCGACGATCGCAGAAGATGGCCCCGCCGAGCCTTCTGATCTCAGGAGGGGTTTTCACCCAACTCGACGTCTTGGTATCGAAACGTCCAAGTTTCTGCAGCTCCCGATACTGCTCTTCCGTTAGCAGCTCAACGCCCATCGCCGCTGCCACGTCGATGGCGCTGTCTTTCGGCTTGTGCTCTTTTCGCGCCTCCAGCGCTTTGCGGTCGTAACAAAGACTTCGGCGGCCCTGCGGGCTTTCGGTCGCGCAATCATAAAAAACGAATTCGCCCGTCTTCTTGTCGTGCCCAACGACATCGGGCTCACCGCCCGTTCTTTCCATCTCGAAGAGTGACCGCAGACTCGCCGTATTCGCTTCGAGCCTTGCATGTACGTCCGCCCAGGCAAGATCTTTATGCCGGGCCATGTTCTTCTCGAAACGGCCTCTCAACGTCCTGAGTAGCTCTTCACGTTGCTCTGCTGTGGTGCCTTTCCCTCTTTGCATTTTTGCCTCTGTCTCTCCGTGTTCGGGTTGTTAGGCGGCGTTGGACAACACTTGCCACGCGTAGACGATCAAGACGATCCAACCGGAGAAATAGATTATCGGTCGAAGCGGAAAGCGAGCCAGTCCCGTAATCATGCCGACAGCGTGGGCAACGCGAAGTCCAAAGAAGATCACGGAGCACGCGACGGTGACCGGAGTGGACACCTGGGCTGCCGTTCACTCCGACGACATATGGAACCCACATCGATCCGGACAAGAGAGCCGTAAAGAGCAGCCAAGTGAGCTCTGTGTTCATCGTCTCGACTCCATACGAGCGTTTAGCCGACCGGGGCAAGCTTAGCCGGACGCCGCTGGGGCAGCGAATTCCCGGCGTTTAGCATTTCTAAACGTACCTTCATTTCTTTGTCCGCTACGCACGGTGCCGCGGCCGCAGACTGCGCCGCGTTGACCACCCTTTCAGGAGATACCGATGCGTAACTCTCGTTTCTTGCTCGGCGCTTTCGGCGCCATTGCATTCAGCGCTCTCGTTGCCACGGTGACGCTGCCGGCGGCGGCGGCCGGCACGGTCGAGGAGTCGATCGCGGTCCGGTACAACGACCTCGATCTCGACGACGCGGCCGGCATCGCGCAGCTCTACAAGCGGCTACGGACCGCCGCGGAGAAGGTCTGCGACACGGGCTATCGGCCGCAGCTGCTGTTCCTCGCGCACGGCTGGCGCGCCTGCGTGACGGCCGCCCTCGAGCAGGGTGTCGCCGCAGTAGATCGCCCCGCCCTCACGGCTTACCATGCCGCGAAAGCGAACCCGGCCGGTGCACGTAGCGCCGCCGCGCTCGCCGCGAGGAACTGAAAGCTATCGCCACGAGAACGCGTAAGCGGCGCGATGGCGCCGCACGTCGGCCCCCACCGCGCAGGCTGCCACTCGGCAGCCTGCGTGTTTTTGTCGCGGTCGCCGAGCACCTGAACTTCACGCGCGCGGGCGAGGCGCTCGGGGTCACGCCCGGCGCCGCGAGCTTGGCCGTCCGCGCGCTCGAGGAATACCTGGGCCGGCCCTTGTTTCGCCGCAACGGCCGCGTCGTGCAGCTCACGGCGGAAGGGGCCGCGCTGTTGCCGCGCGTGCAGCAAGCGCTCGGCGATCTCGAGCACGCGCTCGCGGAGACGCGCGGCGACCGCAGCGGCGGACCGCTGCGGGTCACGATGCTCGCCTCGTTCCTTCAGTGCTGGCTGCTGCCGCGTTTGCCGCGGCTGCGCGTCGAGCACCCGCGCATCGACCTCCAGGTGCACACGTCCGACATCAGCGTCGATCTCGTGCGCGCCGATCAACACGCCGCGATCCGGCTCGGGACCGGTCCGTGGCCGGGGCTCACGGGCGAGAAGCTGCTCGACGAATGGCTCGTGCCCGTCTGCACGCCGGCCGTCTATGCGAAGCATGGACCGCTCAAGGCGCGCGACGACATCGCGCGCTATCCGCTCGTGCACAGCGCGAGCGAGCCGTGGACCGCGTGGCTCCTGGCGAGCAGGGCGGATGAAGACACGACCTCGCCTTTCACGGGCACGCGCGTCGACGACTCGGCTGCCGTCGTGCGGCTCGCGCTGCAAGGACTCGGCCTCGC
>DATFFV010000489.1:0-4908 GCA_035249885.1 Gammaproteobacteria bacterium
CCGCGCCGCACTTCGTGCAGCACACGCGCGCCGAGTCGCTCGCGTCCGGCGACTTAGGCCCGGACCGTACCAAGCTCATGACGACGCTTGACGCGCGGCTCCAAGCCACGGTGCAGCGCGTGCTCGACGAGCGCATGAGACACCTCGCGCCGAAGCGAGTGGCGCACGGCGCCGCGCTCGTCGTCGATCACACGACGGGTGAAGTGCTCGCGTGGGTCGTCGCGGGCGGTGCGGGCGAGGAGGGGCCCACGAGCTTCATCGACGCCGTCACGACGCCGCGCCAGCCGGGCTCGGCGCTCAAGCCGTTCCTCTATGCGCTCGCGCTCGACAGCGGTTGGACCGCTGCGGAGGTCATCGAGGACGCCCCCTTAAGCGAATCGATCGCCGGCGGCCTCCACAGCTACCAGAACTACAGCCGGCGGTTCTACGGCCCCGTGGCGTTGCGCGACGCGCTCGGCAACTCGCTCAACATCCCGGCGCTCAAGACGCTGCAGGACGTGGGCGCCGAGCCGTATCTGCGCACGCTCGCGGCCCTCGGCTTCGCAGGGCTCACGAATCACCCCGATTTCTACGGCGACGGCATCGCGCTCGGCAGCGGGGCCGTCACGCTGCTCGAGCTCGTGCAGGCGTATGCCACGCTCGCGAACGCCGGCGTGCTTAGGCCCGTGACGACACGCTTCGACGACGTGGGCTTAAGCCCGACACGGCGCGTCTACACGGCCGAGGCCGCGTCGCTCGTCGCGAACATCTTGTCCGACGCCGATGCGCGCGCGCTCGAGTTCGGCCGCGACAGCGTGCTCTCGTTCCCCGTGCAGACAGCCGTTAAAACCGGCACGTCGAGCGATTTTCGCGACGCCTGGGCCGTGGGCTTCAACTACCGCTACACGGTCGGCGCCTGGATGGGCAACCTCGATCAAACCCCGACCGACGGCGTCACGGGCTCGACGGGCCCGGCGCTGCTGCTGCGCAGCGTGTTCGCCGAGCTCACGCGCGATGCGCGCACCGAGCCGCTCTACCTGAGCCCGAAGCTCGTGCAAGCGAACGTCTGCGTGCCGATGCCCCTGCGCGAGGCCGTCGACGAGTGTTTGCAGCGCGACGAGTGGTTCCTGCCCGGCACCGAGCCCGTCGCGGGTGCCGTGGCTGCGACCGCCGTCGATGCGATTCGCTTGCGCCGGCCGACGCCGGGGCTACAGCTCGCCTACGACCCCCGGCTGCCGGCCGCCGCGCAGGCGTTCGACTTCGAGCTCGCAGGTGTAGGCCTGGCGGATCGCGTCGTCTGGACCGTCGACGGCCGCGAGCTCGAGCGGACCGGTGCCACGTACCGTTGGCCCGTGACGCGGGGCTCGCACCGCGTCGCCGCGCAGGTGCTGCGTGGCGGAGCCGCGATCGCGAGCGTGGCCGAGGTCGCGTTCGCCGTGAAATAGAACGCCCAGCTACTCCTGTTCGTCGTTCATGCGCTCTCGAACACGGGCCGGTCCCCGCCGATGCTTAGCAGGCCCGTGCGCGCGTCCTTCGTCGAGAAGATTTCGTGCAGGTGCGAGAGCTCCATGCGCAGTCCCTCTTCGAGGGGCACGCGCGAGCCTTCATCTATCAGCTTGGCAGCGACCTTAAGGGCCAGAGGGGCCTTGGTTCCGACGGCTTTCATCGCCTTTTCCAGCCGCTCGTCGCCACCGGTCTCCGCGCGACCGAGCCTGAGCGTGTCGACGTCGTTACTGTCGAAGAACTCCGCGAGCTTCCTGTACGCGGCCGGCGGCGCGGCGGGACGGCGTTCAAGGGACGGACCTCCCGCCAGGAACTTGCTGACGGCCGTATCGAGCTCGTCCCGTGGCGCCACCGCGTCGACGAGGCCGATTGCGAGCGCTTCGTCGGCGCTGATGATCTGTCCGGTCAACACCAGCCATTTGGTGAGACCGGTCCCGATTCTCCGTGTCGTCCGCTGCGTGCCGCCAAGTCCGGGATAAATGCCAATCCCTGTCTCCGGAAATCCCAGCGACGCGTTCGGTGTGGCGACGATGTAGTCGCAGGCGAGGGCGAGTTCGACGCCGCCGCCGAGCGCGAGGCCGTGGATGCGCGCGACGACCGGCTTCGAACAGTCCTGGATGACGCGGAAGAGCGCCTGCAGATCTTCGGTGAGCTTCTGAATGCGGCCGATGTCTCGACGCTCGATGCTGTTGATGAAGAATCGAATGTCCGCGCCGGCCACAAACGATCGGCCCGCGCCGGCGATGACGACGCCCGTTGTCTCCGGCTGGCGCGACATATAGGCGAAGATGCCTTCGAGCTGCCGGGCGACTGTCTCGTTGAGCGCGTTCAGGGCGTCCGGGCGGTTCACCGTGATCGTGACGATGCCGTTGTCTCTACGCGATTTGACGTACTCGAGCAGAAACGACTCGTTCGTCCGCCCATGTTCGGCCAACGACGTCGGCACCGTCATCCGCCATCGCGCCGCGAGCATTGTCACCAGCTCGAGCGCGTGCGCGGTGCCGCGGCGATTCATCATCTCGAACGGGCCCAGCGGCCAGCGCAGGCCGACGCGCGCGCCGATGTCGGTGTCGTGGTTCATGGCCACGCCTTCGTCCACGAGCGACGTCGCCGCGAGAAACACGCCGGCGAGCAGGCGATCGGACACGATCGGTTCTGCGGCCGCATCGACCGTTCCGTCGAGGGGCCATGGCTGGCCCGACTCGACCTGCGTCTTCAACCGGGCCGGCGGGCCGTACAGCGGGCCGAACGCGTTGCCGATCGTCGTCGAGGCGTGCAGCGCAATCGGGATGCCGCTGACGTTCATCAGCTCGAACGGTCCCATACCGACTCCGAACACGCGCTTCGCGACCTCGTCGATGGTAGCCGCGCTGGCGACGCGTTCCTCGAGGAGGCGTATCGCCTCCATCAGCCAGACGACGAAGAAGCGATTGACGACGAAGCCGCTGGCATCGCGCGATTCGATCGGAATCTTACCGAGCTGTTCCTGGAGCGCCCATGCGCGATGGAAGACCCGCCGGTCGGTGGCTGCGCCAGGAACGACTTCGACGAGGCGATTCTTGGCGGGATGGAAGAAGTAGTGGAGGCCCAGCACGCGCTCGGGAGTTTTCACCGCGGACGCGATGTCGGTGACGGAGAACGACGAGGTGTTCGTCGCGAGAATCGCGTCTGGACGGCAAACCGTTTCGAGCCGCGCGAAGACGTTGTGCTTGATCGCGCGGTCTTCGAAGACGGCCTCGACGACCAGGTCGGCGTCGCGCAGGTCGTCGAATCGCGACGTTGCGTGGATCCGTTCGCGAATCGCGGCGGTCTTGTCGGCCCGCATGATGCCGCGGTCGACGGCTTCCTTCAGCGTCCGCTCGATGGACGCCACGCCCCTCGCGACCTTCTCGTCGTCCAGGTCGACCAGGACGACGTCGAACCCCTCGGTCGCCATCTTCTGGGCGATGCCGCTGCCCATGTTGCCGCCGCCGAGGACACCGAGCGTGCGAATCTGTGGGGCGGCTGTCACGCTGGGATTTTGTCATAAATGGCGCCGGCGCGTGGCACGTTTCTCGGCAAGTCGGCCGGATTCCGGCGTTGCGGGATCTCGCGTGTGGCGCGCACAATCGAGCCGCCTCTTCTCGGATGAGCCCCATGAACGCCACGGCCGCTAAACCGGACACCGCCCAGCGCTTGTCGCGCGCGGAGCTGCGCGAGCGCTGGCGGCAGCTCGCCGACAACCCTGTCGTTGCCGCGATCCCGTGCAAAGTCGAGCTCAATGAGAAGGGCGTGATCGAAGTGAGTCCGCCGACAACTCAGCATGCCTTCATTCAGGGTTTCCTGACGCGCGAGCTCGCGCGGCAGCGGCCCGAGGGCACGACGCTTCCGGAGTGCCCCGTCGAGACCGAGATCGGCATGCGGGTGCCGGATGTCGTGTGGGCGTCGCCTGAGTTCATGACGCAACACCGCGCCGAGAAGCAGTTTCGTGCCGCACCGGATCTCTGCATCGAGGTGTTGTCGCCGACGAATACGCGTATCGAGATGACAGAGAAAACGGCGGCGTATCTCGCCGCCGGCGCCAAAGAGGTCTGGATCGTCGACGAGGACGGGGTTCCGGAGATCCACACGAGCGCCGGCCGAGTGCCGGCGAGCACGCTCGGGTTCGAGCTCCCACACCTGCCTGCGGGTTGATCGTGCGCGGGCCGCGCTCCGGCGTTTAGTCGCCTACGCGGTGACGACGCGCGTGGCGAACGTATTCAGACCGCCGAGAGCGAAGTCGGCGTCCCAGCGCAGAGCCGCGCCGTCGAACGTCACATGCAGCACGTCGGGATTGCGGATCGAGCACGCGTGCTCGAACGCGAAACGCGGATCGATGTGTTGCAGCAGCAGCCCGATCACGTTGCCGTGCGAGGAGATCGCGAGAGTCCGGGCACGCGATGCCGTCACGACCTCGAGCGTGGCTTCGTACATGCGGAGCTGCGCCTCCCGCGAAGACTCGCCGTCGGGAAACGCAAAGTCGAAGTCGGTCCAGACTTTTTTCCAGAGCGTGTTCCAATCGTCCACGCGATGACGCGTAAAACAGCGCTCGCGCAAGCCGTGCACGTGGTTCACGGACAAGCCCGTATTGCGCGCGAACGGTGCGATGGTGTCGACGCAACGACGAAACGGGCTCGAGTGAATCTCCTCGATGCCGAGGCCGAGCAGCGTGTCGCAGAGCGCGGCGGCCTGCTCGTGGCCGGTGGACGTGAGGGGACGTTCGTTGTCGGCGACCGCAGGGTCATAGCGAGTTTGCGCGTGACGTACGAGATAGATCCTTTTCATCGAATTGTCGCTATCGCGGCGGTGGTCCACCGGGGCCGCCTTGGCCCGCCGGCTGACCGCCGACACCGAGCCCACCCTGCACGGGCCGGCGCTCTCGGATGATCCCCCTCGCTCGATCCGCCT
>DATFFV010000490.1:0-3787 GCA_035249885.1 Gammaproteobacteria bacterium
TATTGGCGGGATCTGTCGATCGAATCGACGAGTCGGGCCCATATGTCGAAAAATGAGCCTATTTTCGACATATAAGTTCGATGTGTCGATCGCGTCGACCGATGCCCAGGATCTGTCGATCACCAGGGAGGTTTCGTACCCATGACGTTCGATCCGTCGAAGCCCTACAACGACCTCCCGCCGTTGCCGCCGCCCCTCGAAAACATCGAGACCCCGGCGATCCTCAAGAAGTGCATCAACGCCCGCGTGGCGCTCGCCGAGCTCCGGCAGGCCGCCGAGCTCATTCCGAACGCGGCCGTGCTCGTCAACGCGCTGCCGCTGCTCGAAGCGCAGGCGAGCTCGGAAATCGAAAACATCGTGACGACGACCGACAAGCTGCTCGAGTACGTCGATGCGCCCGAGCAGCGTGCCGCGGACCCCGCGACCAAGGAAGCGCTGCGCTATCGACGCGCCCTATTCGAAGGCACGCGCAAGGTGCGGGCGGGCGAGCTCACGATCGAGACGGCGATCGACGTCTGCCGCACGATCAAGGACGAGCGGCTCGACATCCGCTCGAAGCCGGGCACGACGCTGCGCAACATGGCGACGGGCGCCGTCGTGTACACGCCGCCCGACGGCAAGCCCGTGATCCTCGAGAAGCTCGAGAACTGGCAGCAGTTCCTCAACTCGCGCAGCGACCTCGATCCCTTGATCCGCTGCGCCGTGCAGCACTACCAGTTCGAGGCGATCCATCCGTTCACCGACGGCAACGGCCGCACGGGCCGCGTCATCAATATCCTCTATCTCGTGCAACAAGGGTTGCTCGATACGCCGATTCTCTATCTCTCCCGCTACATCATTCGCAACAAAGCCGATTACTACCGCCTGCTGCTCGAGGTCACGACGAAGCAGACCTGGGCGCCGTGGATCACGTTCATGCTCGACAGCATCGAGAACACGTGCGCCTGGACCACGGAAAAAGTCAAAGCCATCCGCGACCTCATGCGCCACACGGGCGAGTTCATCCACCGGCGCTTGCCGAAGATCTACACGTGGGAGCTCGTCGAGCTCTTGTTCAAGCAGCCGTATTGCCGCATCGCCAACGTCGTCGACGCCGAGCTCGCGAAGCGGCAAACCGCGTCGGTCTACTTGAAGTCGCTCGTGGAGATCGGCGTGCTCAAAGAGCTCAACGCCGGGCGCGAGTCGTTGTTCGTGCACCCGAAGTACATCGAGCTCTTGACGGGCGACGAGAACGTCTGGGTGTTCTACGCGGGCATCGAGACGGACACCGTGCTCGAGGTCGACGAGTCGTAACCCCCGCAGCGGGCCCACACCAGATTGCGATTACGCGCAGCCCATCACAGCTGCGTGGCGGGTCTTTACCATATCGTGACGCGATGGCGGAGTTCCCTCCAGCCGTCGACCCGGCGGTCCCCTCGAGCTCGGCGTACGCAGCGGAATTGCGGCGCGGAGCCGGCGTTCGCGCGTTCGCCCCGCCGGTCGAGGCGGAGTTCGTGCAACGGCACCTAGCCGACAACACAACGTTGATCCGCATGACGGCGGTGGCGAGTGTGTTATTGGCTGTACCGCGCGGTGTGGAGCAGATTCTGCTCGGCGCGTGGACGGAGCTGCAGACTGGGCTATACGCCGCCACGCTCGCCTCGTCGGTCGCGCTGCTCGTCCTGTCGTTTGGCCCATGGTTTCAACGGCTCTACATGCCGTTCGCGCAAGTGCTCGTGCCACTGCGCAACTCGCTCGTCGCGGTCGTCGTAGCCGGCGTCGCGGCGCGCGGGCAGCTCGAAGCGCTGATGCTGCTGCCCCTGTTCGTTATCGGCCCGTTCTTGGTGTTCGGCTTGCGGTTTCGCGCCGCGGTATTCGCCGTGGCCATCACACTCGTCGCGTACGCGGCGACGGCGGTGCTCGTCGCGCTCCCGCTGCCGCTGATCCTCCGGACGTGCACGTTTCTGCTCATCGTCGCCGGCGGGAGCGGGGTGGTCGCGCGGACGCTCGAGCGGGCCGCGCGCACGCGCTTCCTCGAGAACCACGCCATGACCGAGCTCGCGCAGCACGACGCGCTCACGGGCCTGAAGAACCGCAGAGTTTTCGACGAGCATCTCGAACGGTTGTGGCAGCTGGCGGGCCAGGAAGGGCGCCCGATCGGGATCGTATTGATCGATGTCGATCACTTCAAAGCCTACAACGACCGTTACGGGCACCAGGCTGGCGATCGAGCGCTGTGCCAGGTGGCGAGAATGCTCCACGTGTTCGTCACGCGCCCGCTGGATCTGCTTGCGCGCTACGGCGGCGAAGAGTTCGCCGTTCTCCTCTACGACATCGACACCCTCGAGGCCGAGCAGCTCGCGGAGCAGATGCGCAAGGCGGTGTGCGGGCTCGCGATCGAGCACCGCGGCTCGCGCATCGGCGAGATCGTCACGATCAGCGCAGGCGTGGGCGTCGTCGAGCCGAGCACGAAACGCCGCTCGCGCGGAGCGCTCCAGCTCGCCGACGAGGCGCTTTATCTCGCCAAGACGCGCGGCCGAAATCGCGTCGAGGTCCTGGACCAGGGGGCTCACAACGTCCTCGAGACAGGCGTATTCGCATTGCGCTCGGCACCGCGCGGTTAGCGCGATCAGTCGCGCACGGGACACCCACACGGGTGGGTCCTCCCAACCCTGTCGATCCGCCGCCCCGTCATTCGACGTATAGATGCAGGCAAACTAAACCCCAGGAGGGTCGACATGCGCTTCATCAGCATTTTCACGCACGAACCCAGGAACCAGGCCCCGACACAGGCCGAAATGGCCGCGATGGGCAAGCTCATCGAGGATGCGATGAAGGAGGGCTGGCTCCTCTCGACCGAGGGCGTGAGCTTCGCCGCGGCGGGCGTGCGCGTTCACAAGAGCGCTCGCGGCAAGGTCACCGTCACCGACGGTCCGTTCACCGAGGCCAAAGAGGTCATCGGCGGCTACGCGCTACTCCAAGCGTCTTCAAAGGAGGAGATCGTCAAGCACACGCAGCGGTTCCTCGAGGTGGCCGGGCAGGGGACCTGCGAGATCTACCCGCTCTACGAGGTGCCGGCGGCGAGCTAGCGCCGCGCCGAACCGAGCGCTGCCACGCCGAGCGCTGCCACGCCGAGGAAGCGCCGCTCGGCGCTCAGCGCATGAGGATTCCGCCGTCCGCGATCAGCGTGGACCCGTGCACGAAGTCCGCGGCCGGCGAGATCAGCCACGCGCAGCACTCCGCGATCTGCTCCGCGGTGCCCACCTTGCCGACGGCGGCTTCCACGACCTTGCGGCGCACGGGGTCGCTCATTGCGGCGGCGACGAACGGCGTGTCGATGAAGCCGGGCGCCACGGCGTTCACGGCGATGCCTCGAGGCCCGAGCTCGCGCGCGCAGCCCTTCATGAGCGTGAGCACCGCGCCCTTGCTCGCGGCATAGGCCCCCTTCGCGACGTAGCCGCCGCCCGTGTAGCTCGAGATGCTCGCCACCATGCAGATGCGCGAGCCGCTCTGCATGTGCTTCGCGCCTTCGCGGACGCTCAAGAACGAGCCGATCACGTTGACGTCGAAGAGCTGGCGAAATTGTGCGACCGTCGTCTCGAAGAACGGCGTCGTGTCGATGATGCCCGCGGCCGTGACGAGCGCGTCGAGCCCGCCCCACGCAGCGCCGATCTGCGCGAACGCGCGGACCACGGACGGCTCGTCGGCTACGTCGACCTCGATGGCGATGCCGCTCTGGCCGGCCGTCGCGCGCGCGCCGGCGAGATTGCGGTCGAGGCACGCCACGCGCCAGCCCTGTGCCTGCAGG
>DATFFV010000491.1:0-8189 GCA_035249885.1 Gammaproteobacteria bacterium
GCCGCGCGAGCCGTTTGGCCGCCGCGGCGAGCGAGATGCCCGCGAGCTGGGCGAAATCGCGAGTGGTGAAGATCACGAGATCCGGCGAGATCGGGAGGTCGAGCTTCATGGTGCTCGCACCAATTCTTCGACGTGCTCGACCATCGCCCGCCAGGCCGCCGTGCCGCCGAATTCGCGGCGTTCCTCGTCATCGACGAATTCGAGCACTTGGCCTGCAAAATCGTCGTAGGTCAACGCCCGAAGGTTCGCCGCCGCGGCCGCACATTTTTCCGCGCTCACGAGTGTCCGCAGCGTCAGGTTCCGGGTGTGTCCGCCGCGCTGCAGTAGATCGAGATCGAACACGTCGCGCGCTTGTGTGACGGGCCGCCCCGCAAGTGCCAACACCTTCTGAGCTGCGGCCGTAGCGCCGTCGTAGTGTTGGCAGCGGAACGCCAGTCTCTGGTAGCGTCGCGCGATCTCGGTGTCGACGAGCGCCACCTCGCGACCGCCGGCGACGGCCGACACGCGTCGCGAAAACTCCACCTTGCTCGGCAATCGCTCCCCGCTGACCGTGACGAGCTGCACCCGAAAGCGTTGCGTCGTGTCTGTATGCTTGGCTTTGTCGGGGTCGTTTACTTGGACGTCGGCGATGCCGTACGTACGTAGGGTGCGGCGCAGCGCCGCATCTTCGAGCACCTTGTAGCCGTTCTTCTTGATCGTGGCGACACTGCCCGCGACGACGTCGACGTCCATGTCCTCCGAGTAACGGGGGCTGCGGAAATAGAACCGCAGATTCACGCCGCCCTTGAGCACGAAGAGATTCGCGTCCGCGACCTTGAGCAACCGCTCGAGGAAGCAAAAGTGGAAGACTTCGCGTAGCTCGCGGCTCGTGTACATGCGCCGCATTATGAATATGAATGGACGGATATGTCAATTCAGATTCATATTACAGCCGCTACGAGCAGAGTTCTTCCCGCTGATCGGGACCAAGCGCCTCAGCATCACTAGACCGGAAGGACGCCGCTAGTCCGCCGTCGGGTGCGTATCCAGGTGCCGCCCGGACGCGAGCCAGCCCTTGTCCTGCCAGCGCGCGTACATCGCATCCGAGTTGCAGATACCGTCGTTCGGGCGCGTAAACGTGCCGTCCTCTTTGATGACGAAGCACAACGCGCCCGCGTTGCGGCCGTCGCTCAACGGATGCATGACGATGCGGACTCTCTCGCCCTTCACGTAGCTCTTGCCGTTCACGCCTTGCCGAGCGGCGTGGACGATCGCGGCGCCTTCGAAGCTCCACGTCGTCATCGCGCCGTCGGCGCCGGGGGCCCGCACGATCAGCCAGCTATGCGGGTTGTTGTAGTTCCACTCCGCGACCTCGCCCTCGATGAGCCGGTGCTGGGACTCGTCGAACATTGCGAACGAATGGTGCGCGTATGCGGCACCCGCGACGAACACCATCGCCGCCGCCGATGCCGCGCGTGCGGCGAGGATTGTCGTCTTCATCTATTGCGCCTCGGGATCGTCGAAGATGGGGTTCAATGATTGACCCGGCAGATCCGGAAAGTCCGTGAAACCGCGCGGATCTTTGTACTGCGGGTCGCCCGGCAAATAGAACTGCGTGTTGCCTTCGGCGTCCTTGTACGAGTTGCTGCTCGATTCGCACTCCCATGTGCGGATGCGCACGCCGGCCTGCTCGAGGTCCGGCCGCGACTCGTGGACGTAGACTGCCGACTGCGGCTTCACGAGCGCGAGCGGATCGTAGAACGTGACTTGCGTGACGAGCTCGCGCTTGTCGCCGTTGCGCCGCTCCTGCCACGTCTCGACCATCTCGAACTGGTTGCTCGTGAGCGGCATGCCGCGCACGTAGTCGGCGGGGTTCACCCACTTCGTCCAGATGGTGAGCTTGTCGCCGTCCCAAAATCCGATGCTATCGCCGAGCGGCGAGTGCTTGTTCTCGGTGTTGACGTGCTCCTTGCCGATATAAACGCGCCGCGTTTCGTTCATCATGTCGTTCATGAGCCACGTCTGTTGCGGCAGGTTGACGAATTCCTTGATGTACGGTTCCCAGAGCCAGCGTGGCACTCCGGGATACTCGCAGTTCGTGAGCCGGTCGTAGCGCTGCTCACCGTACTGGTCGATCTCGGCGCGGCGGTCGCGGAAGTGTTGCTCGTAAGGCGGCGTCAGCACGCCCTCCTTGATCTTGGTGGCGCCGGGTCGCCACGCGTTCGCGAGCGTGCCGTTCTCGAGAAAGATCGCCGGCATCGTGTTGTTGCCGCTGCCCCAGAGCCCGTCCCAGACCGGGATCGTCTGCATCGTGTGCTTCGTACCGCCGTTCGCGCGCTGAAGCAAGAAGCTGTAGTGCTCTTCGGCCGTCTTGAAGTCGCGCGGCGGCTTCTCGACGGTCGGAACCGGCAACACGAATTGATCCTCGACCGTGCCTCCGGTTTGACGGCTTTGCGTATAGCCGACAGACGCGACCGCTGCAAACGCGGCCGCGAGCGCCAACCCTCCTAGCACCCGTTCGCGTCGCATGTCAGGACGGCCGCTTGGCGCGCAGCTCCGCGAGCGCCAGCCGCTCCTCCTTGTTCGGATCGTTCGCGACGCGCACGGTGGAACCGAACATCATCGTCGGCAGGTTGTTCGGCTCGAACGCGGGCCAGCTCGGCATGTCGGCGTGATTCGGGTTACCCGTGCGCGCGAACGCGGCCCACGCGGCGCTCATGACGTGGCCGAGCTCATAGCGCTCGTTCGCCGCACCCGTCATCGAGGCGCCGATGTCCATGTTGTAGAACACGAACGGAATGTCGAGCGTGTGATACGAGCCCATGCGGTTGTTGTGCACGGGCGATTGCCAGTCGAAGAAATAGAGATAGGCCGGCGCCGTGCGCTGCTCGTGCTTGAGCTTGCACAGGAGTTGCGCGCTCCAGCGCCGCGAGTCGTCGGCCTCGGCCATGAGCCAGAGCATGCGGTTGCGCGTCTCGGGATGCCGGCGCTTGTAGAGCGCGAGCAGCTTCTGCGCTTCGGCCGCGTCGTTGCCCGCGAGCCGGGTCGTGAAGAGGTCCAGCATCTCGTCGTCGGGCAGCTCATAGGGCGGCGGCCCGACCCAACCGTTCTCGTTCTCGGTGGAGCCCATCATGAACGGCACGTTGGCCGAGTACGACGGCGCCGTGGGATCCCACTGGTGACGCGGAATGATCGTGCCGTCGATGACCGGGCCGTTGCCGAGGCGCGCGATGCGCGGCTCGCCGTAAAACGCAGTCTGGATCTCGCGCCAGTCGACTTGCTGGATGCGCTCGAGCTGGTTCTTCGCAATACCCAGCTTCGCCAAGAAGCGCTCGGCCCCCTCGGTGGCGTCGTCGGCCGTCTGGCCGCGGATCGCCGAGCCGCTCTGCGCGATCGAGCGATGGAACAGGCCGCGCGCCGACGGCATCGCCATGAGCGTCGTCGTCTTACCGCCGCCGCCCGACTGGCCGAAAATGGTGACGCGATCGGGGTCGCCGCCGAAGTTCTCGATGTTGTCGCGCACCCATGTGAGCGCGGCGACGAGATCCTGCACGCCGACGTTCGTCGCGCCGGCCCATTGCTCGCCGCCGACACCGGCGAGGTGCAGGTAGCCGAAGATGTTGAGCCGGTGATTGACCGAGACGACGACGACGTCTTCCTTCTTCGCGAGATTCGTGCCGTCGTAGAGCAGGTAGTTGCCCGAGCCGGCCGAGAAGCCGCCGCCGTGCATCCAAACCATGACGGGCCGCGCGCGGTTGTCGAGCCCCGGCGTGAACACGTTGACCGTGAGGCAGTCCTCGCTCTGCGGCGTCTTGCGATTGAGCGCCGTGACCACGGGCGCCGGCTCTTCGCCGCCGGGCTCCATGGGCGCGGCCCACGTAACCGCAAAGTGGTCCTTGACGCCCGACCAGCTCGCGGGTTTCTGTGGCGGCAGGAACCGGTTCGCGCCGCCCGTCGGCGCGCCGTAAGGCACACACCAGAATTGCTGCACGCCGTCCTTGACGAGGCCGCGCACGCTGCCGTACGCCGTTCTCGCCGTGCCGCCGACCGCCGTGAGCCGGCGATCCTGCGCCGCGGCGCTTAGCCCGAGGCCGCCGAGAGCGAGCCCCGCACTCGCGGCGACGCCCGCGCTCAAGAAACTCCTGCGGTCGAAGCGACCCTTGCCATGTCGTGAAGCCATCGCGCGTTCCCCCGTTCCTGATTGCCCGGTCGGCTCAGCCGACTATACGACAACAGTCGGTTGCCGCGCCCCTACCGCCCGGTTCGGCTCCGTGTCTCAGCCACCGCCTGCCGCGCGCGTGAAGACGACCGGCCGCGGCGTGGCGCCCTCGAGCAGCGATCCTACGATCTGCGTGCCGTCGGCGCTCAACGTGCCCGTGAACGTCGCCGGCACGACCAGCGACGTGAGCGTCAACGTGCCGCCTTGGGTTGCGATCGCGACGGGAGTCGCCGGCGCGCCACCGGCCGCCCACGCGCCCGTCGCCGTTTTATCCCCATGGTTCGTCAGCGTCAGCCGCAGCGGCAACGATAGTGTGCCGACCGTCATCGAGGCGCTCCAGGAACCCGCGAGCTCTGCGTCGATCGCGGCACTACGCGGCGGCGGCGCGATGCGCGCCTCGCCGTTGCGCTTCAGCGTGAACGGGACGGCGTGCACGTCGATGAGGAACTGGCCCGTGATCGTCTCCCCGTCGGACGACAAGCGGCCGTCGAACGTTCGCACGCCTGGATCGGCCAGCTTGAGCTCGAGCTTCACGGTCTCGCCATCGTTGCTCGCGCTCCACAGCGGAAAGCCGTTGAGCTTCTGCGAGGCGCTCGTGAACGTGCCGCCGAGCGTGCCGGCGGCGTCGGCCGCGATGTCGACGGCTATCGTCACGTCCTCGAGCGGCGCGTGAATCGCGCCTTCCCAGTGACCCGCAAGGCGCGCGGCGGAATCGGCGCCGGCAAGCCCCGCCGGCAAGAACGCGGCCGGCAAGAACGCGGTCGCGATGACAAGCGCACGAACCGAAACGACCATGTGAGTCTCCTTGGGGGTTGAGTCGCTCAAAAATCCCGCCGCGCGACGTTCGCGGCGGCGGCGTAAATCAGGCCGGCGGCGCCGGCGGCACTCACGAGTAGCTCGGCCCAAGGGAGCCCGCCGTCGTAGAAGTAGCTGCCACCCCGCATGGCCGCGAACAGGCCGCCGTTCTCGGGGAGCAGCAAGCCGGCTGTGGCGACCGCGAGCGCCGCCAGGCACGTGAGCAGCAAAGGCCGCCAAACGTCGTTGAACAGGGTCGAGAAGAACATGGCGACCGCGAAGAACAGGCTCGCGCCGACGAATGCGCACGCGCCGTAGACGGCTGCTTCGGCCAAACCGAATTGCTCGCCGGCGAGCGACGCGACCACCGGGACGGCCACGCTCGCCACGAGCGCGAGCACGAAGAGCTCGGCGAGCCCCGCGGCGGCACGCGTGCCGATCCAGCGGCCGCGCGACACGGGCAGCGCCAGCGAGAACAGCGCGCCGCTGCCCGATTTCACGAGCGGGCTGCCGCTTCCGAGCAGTGCCGCGAAAAGTGTCAGCAGGCCAAGTAGGTTTCCCGCGAACCATTCCGACCACGCGTAACCGCGAAACGTCCGGATGAGGTCGAGCGATTCCAGCAGCTCCTGCTGCAGCGCGTCGTTACCGACGACCGCCCCGGGCGGCAGCGCGGCTGCGAGCCCCTGTACCGTCGAAAAGCTCATGACGGTACCGCAGGCGAGCACGACCAAGATGACGAGGCCGAGCAGAAAGCGCCAGCGCGTATCGATCCACGACTTGTGCCAGAGCATCTCAGTTCTCCACGCCTATGGTTTCGAGAAAGATCTCTTTGAGCGTCACAGGGTGCACGTCGATCGACCGAGGGTTCAGCGCACGCGCCTCGGCGACGACGCCCTCGTCGCCCGCGCTCGACAACACGGACAACACGCGCCCCTCTCTGCGCGTGCCGACAACGCCGCGCGACTTGAACGCGGCATCGGGCGCGGCGCCGTCGAATACGAGCTCAATGCGCCGGTAGGCCGCGCGCACGTCGTCGAGCACGCCGTCCACGACGATGCGGCCGCGGTCGACGATCGCGACGCGATCCGCGATCTGCTCGACGTCTGCGAGCTGGTGCGACGAGAACAGCACCGTCGTTCCGTCGGCTGCGGCCTGCTTCACGAGCAGCTTGAGCACTTGCTCGGTGGCGGCCGGATCGAGGCCCGACGTCGGCTCGTCGAGAATCAGGAGTTCGGCGCCGGTGGAGCACGCGAGCAGCAACGCGAGCTTCGTGCGCATGCCGCGCGACAGATCTTTGATGGCCGCATCCGCCCGCAGCTCGAACTGCGTGAGATAGGTGCTCGCGAGATCCGCGCGCCAGGTCGGATAGAAGTCCGGCGTGAAGCGCAGAAGCTCACCGACGGTCATGCCGGAGTAGAGATCCTTGTCCTCGCTGACGAACGCCGTGCGGCTGCGGATCGCGACGCTCGCTTTGGCGTCGCCGGCAACGAGCCCGAAGACGCGTGCCTGGCCCGCCGTCGGCCGCACCATGCCGAGCAGCACCTTGATGGTCGTCGTCTTACCGGCGCCGTTGCGTCCGAGCAGCCCGCAGACCGCGCCGCGGGGCACGCGCAAATCGAGGCCTTTGAGCGCCTCGACGGCGCCGTACGCTTTGCGCACGCCCGTCGCTTCGATGATGAGCTCTTCAGCCACCTCGTCCTCCCGCTTCCCGCAGTCCCGCGAGCGCCGCCTCGAACAACCGTCGAATCTCATCGTCGTGGAGCCCGCGTTTGCGCAGTTGCCCGACGGCGTCGGCGACCAGCGCCTGCGCGCCGCGAAACTTTTCCGCGGCGCCCGGCCGCGCGCGGCCCGTCTCCGCGACGAACGCGCCCGCGCCGTGCCTGAGCTCGATGACGCCTTCGCGCTCGAGCTCCCGATAGGCCTTGGCCACCGTGTTGACGTTGATCACGAGCTCCTCGGCGAGCGGCCGAATGCTCGGCAACTGCTCGCCGGGCCGCAGCGCCCCCGTCTCGATGGCGTGCTTCACCTGCCCTACGAGCTGCAGGTAGATCGGCACTCCCAACGACGGATTCGGCTTGATGATCATGCGTCTACAACTGTGCTATAGTTCTAGCACAGTGCGCACTGTGCTATGGTCATAGCACAGTTGTCAAGCGTCCGAAAAAAGCCTGGGAACCTAAGGCTCTGGAAGCTCGCGGCACCCGCGTCTATCCTCACCCGTTCAGTGCGGCGCTTCAGCCGTGGCCTGGGGGAAGAGGATGCCTGTCACACCGAACGACCGTCCCATCGAAACGCTGCGCGAGGAGACCGTCGACCAGCTCATCATGAATTACGGCCACGGCAAGCTGTCGCGCGAAGCGTTCGAGCGGCGGCTCGACGAGGCGCTCGACACCAAGTCGCACGACAAGCTGCAGGAGCTCACGCGCGACCTCGACCTCGAGGCGGACCGCCAGTACGCGCAGCAGAAGAAGGTCGAGCTCGGCATCCGCGTGGACCCGGGGACGATGGGCTCGGACGACGCCGAGTACATGATCAACGTGTTCGGCGGCACCACCCGCAAAGGCGCCTGGCACGTGCCGCGCATGATCCGCATCGTCAACATCTTCGGGGGCACCGACCTCGACTTCACGGATGCGACCTTCTCCGCCTCGACCACCTACATCACGACGTTTTGTCTCTTCGGCGGCGTCGACCTGCGCGTGCGTGAAGGTCTGCGCACGATCTCGAAGGCTGTCTGCATGTTCGGGGGCGTCGACAACCGCGGCCCATCGACGGCGGACGTGAACGCGCCGTTGCTCGTCGTCGAGGGGCTCGTACTGTTCGGCGGCATCGACATCAAGCTCAAGAAGACGCCGAAGCAGCACCTTCAGGAATTCGCGAATCAGCTTAGGACGATGTTCAGCGCGGAGCCGCCGCGCGCCTGAACCGCGCCGCCGGTGCAGGCTGAAGGCGGGGCGCCCGCAGAGCGCGCACGACCCGGTTAGGTAAGATCGAAAGGCCACGCCCCGCGTCGGCGCAGTGAGCCGTGAAGGCGCTGGGCACCGCCGTCAGCGCGGATGCCCCGTCACTGTGACCCGAGTCGCAGACCTGCGCGCGCGCCGGCACGCACAGTGTCGGCTCGAACCACGGAGGGTCCCCATGAGCCGATCGATGTTAGTAGGTCTGGTCGCCGGCGTCGGCATCGCGACGGCAGGGG
>DATFFV010000492.1:0-2918 GCA_035249885.1 Gammaproteobacteria bacterium
GCTGGTGCTGTTCGGCGCGCGCGGCTCGCTCGTCGTCGACACGGGCTATCCGCAGCACGTGCCGAAGTATCGCGAGGCCATCGCCGCTTTGGGCGGCGGCGCCGTCACGCACGCGATCAACACGCACTGGCACGACGATCACTCCGAAGGCAACAAGGTGCTCGGGCCCGACGGCACACTGATCGTCGCGCACACCAACGCGCGCGAGATGCTGATGCGCGACAACAAGATCAACGTCGTGCGCACGATTCTCGATCAGCCCGCGTTCCCGCCCGCGGCACTGCCCGTGGTGACGTTCGACGACCGGCTCGAGCTCTATGTCAACGGCGAGCGCATCGAGCTCGTGCACGTGGCGCCCGCGCACACGGGCGGCGACGTCGTCGTGATCTTGCGCGAGCACAACGTCGCGCACACGGGCGACGTGTTCTTGCCCGCGGCGTATCCGTTCTCCGACGTCGACAACGGCGGCAGCTTCGACGGCGAGATTGAGTTCGTCCGCGCCTTGCTCACGGAACTCGACCGCGACACGCTCATCGTGCCCGGGCACGGCCGCGTGGCGCACTACGACGAGCTCGTCGCCTACGTGGAGATGCTCGAGACCGTGCGCGGCCGCGTCGCCGCACTCGTCGCGAGTGGCGCGACGCTCGAGCAAGTCGTCGCGGCCAAGCCGACGGCCGAGTGGGACGAGAAGTACGGCAACCCGACGACCTACTTCCTCGACCGCACTTACAAGAGCCTCGAGGAGTGACCGGCCAGCGCTGTCAGGTCGCGAGTGGCGGGCGCCAGGACAGGCCGGGGAAACGCGCGTAGTCGCGATCGGTCGTTACCCATTCGCACCCGGACTCGAGGGCCAGCGCGGCGAACCAGGCATCCTGAACGGGATTAGCGGAGCCGGGCCGAAGGTCTCCCAGTGGGCAGGATCACACACGCTCGTCCATGCGGTCGAGCACGCTTGCACTGTCGTCGAGATCGACGCCGGGAAGCACTCCGCCGCCAGCGCGACACTCCGGGAGCGTCACGACGACGCGCTTGGAGCGCTTGAGAGGGCGACGCAGCGCGAGGAGCAGCCCTTGTTCTATGAGCGACGTCAACGTCACACCGCGGCGCGCTGCCTCCTGGCGAGCGCGCTCGAGCAACGCTTCATCGAGACGGACGGTGGTACGCATATGGGTAAGCATACGTGGGCGTCTGTCGGTATGTCAGCCGCGCAGGGGTGGCGCCGACTCGCCCCCCTTAGTGTTTGCGTGGCATTCGCGGGAACACGGGCGTGCCCGCCGGTTGACTTTCCCGCGCGCAGCAGTATCCTGCGCGGCTTCGCTTTTGGAGCATACCCGTGACCGCAAGAGTCGACGGCACTAGGAATTCACAACTGGCGGATTGACACGCGTTCGGGCCGTGGCTCGAAGCGTGGGCTTCGAGCCGGCGGCGGCGGTGCGGGTGGCATCGACTTAGGCCTCTGGCGAGCAATCTCCAGAGGCTTTTTCGTCGGTTTCTCGGCACGCATCGCTCACATGGACTACGACTTGGAACGTTCCGAACACGGCCCAGCGCCACTGGGCATCAACCTGCGGGGAGATCTCTACGACCTCGCCGATACGCTGCTCAAGGTGCGCGCGTTGCGGGCGTTCGAGTGCGGCGCGCGGCGCTTGTCGATCCACCGCAAGGTGCGTTTTGCGGCACGCCGCTCGCTCGAGGAGATCTTCGACGACCTCGCCTTGCGCGCGGGCCTCGTCGCCCATCGTCTCGACACCGCGGCCTTGCTACTGGACGGCCCTGGCCTTTTCGTGAGCGCGAGCGGCTCGCGGAAGACGGATTACAGCTCCGGCGTCCTCGAGATTTGGGCGGAGGGAGTCGCGCGCGCCGAGACGGCCGGCGCCGCTCTCCTGGAGCTCGTCGGTGCACAACGACTTCGCCAGGAGATCTTCACGATCGACTGGTATTTCTGGACGGCTCACTCCGGCCTCACGAGCGTAGCAGTCGACGAGCTCGCCGACGGCGACCTGCTCGACGAGGCGTACCCCACCCTCGGCCCCGTGAAGCCCTTGATCGAAAGCTATCTGCGCTCGCGCGAGACGGTTCTCGTGTTGCAGGGCCCACCCGGCACGGGCAAGACGCGTCTCGTGCGCGCCATTCTCGCCGCGATGTCGCGTCGCAAGGGCGACAGCGCCAAGGTCATGTACACGGCGGATCGTCGTACGCTCGACAACGATGAGATCTTCGTCGAATTCATCACCGGCAGCCACGACGCCTTCGTCGTGGAGGATGCCGATCACATTCTGATGCCACGCTCCGACGGGAACGACAATCTTCATCGGTTCCTTTGCGTCGCCGACGGCGTCGTCCGCGCGCTGGGGCGCAAGATCATCTTCACCACGAACCTGCCGAACATCGGCGACGTCGATGAGGCGCTCGTGCGTCCCGGCCGATGTTTCGCCACGTTGCGCACGCGCAACCTCGAGCGCCCCGAAGCGGAGCGCCTGCTGGCCAAGATTCTCGGCGGCGACGCCGCGTGGGGTGAGGCCGCACTACCGACGGACGGTCGTACCGTGAGCCTCGCGAGTGTGTTTCGCGCGGTCGATAACGCGGTCCTCGGCGGCTCTACTTCCGCACGGCTGTGAGACTCCAAGCGGCGGTGAGCGAGCCGGCGTCGCCGAAGCGGGCCGGCTACGCACGGATATCAGTTCTGCGGCGGCATCCCCGGGAACACGGGCGCGGTCGCCGGCGGCTGGTCCCAGCTCGGCGCCTGCGCCGCGTAGATGCTCATCTGCAAGACGAAGCTTTCCGGGTCGTCGAGGCTCGACGCCGTGACCATGAGCACTCCGGGCATCACGGACGCGGTAGCCGTCACGCGCGACCCGCACGTCGGGCAGAAGCGGCGCGTGATCGGCTGGCCGCTGCCGCCCTTGATCTGGTACTCC